>NZ_JASKYR010000322.1:0-8772 GCF_041028215.1 Streptomyces flavofungini | reverse complement strand
AGGTGATCGTGATGCCGAGCTGGGTGCCGGAGAGCTGGAACGACAGCTCCTTGAGGGCACTGACGACCGTACGGGCCCGGCGGTCGCCGTCGGCCGCGGCCTTCTCCGCGTCGGGCCGCTCCACGGTGACGAGGCCGAACTCGGCCGCCACGAAGAAGCCGTTGGCGAGGATCAGCAGGAATGCCGCCCCGAGGAGCAGCAGCGGGACTGTCATGCCGCCGCCCTCCGTGTCGTGCGGGTCCCGGTGTGCCGGGAGGGGGCGGCGCAGGTACTACAGGACGATCCGTCCATCGCTGGAGGGAGTCACTCCTCGGATAGCAGGAGCCCCCGGGGGCCGCGCGGGCCCGTCAGGAGCGGGGCGGCACAACGGGCCGCCCCGCCACCAGGTTAATCAGGTCCGGCCGGGATGCGTCAGTCCCCTTGCGGCGCGCGGGCCTCGGTGAGTGCGCGCAGGGCGCGGGCGTCGGCGATCGCCTGCTGCCTGGCGATGCCCGGCTGGATGCCGAGGACGGGCAGGCTGGTGCCGTCGCTGAGGTTCAGGAAGACCCAGGGGTCGCCGGGGCGCAGGGTGACCTGCACGATCTCCGCCCACTCCAGGCGGCGGCTGGTCGCGATGTTGACGACGCGCACCCCGGACTCCTCCGCGACGACCTTGGGCCTGCTGAGCAGCACGAGCACGCCGAGGAGGAGCGCGCCGGTGAAGACGAAGCTGGTCCGCTCCCCCGGGCTGAGGCTGGGCAGCAGGAAGGCGATCACCGTGAGGACCACGAACATCGCGGCGCCCGCGCCGAGCAGGACCGCCCGGGTCCGCCGGGGCCGGAAGGTGACGGGCAGGGCGGGGAGCCCGGCGGACTCGGTGTGCTCGGTGTGCTCGGACATGGGGTGGTTCTCCTGCCGGATCAGAGGCGACAGGCGTGGATGGCGGTGGTCAGGATGGCCCGCGCGCCGAGGGCGTACAGGTCGTCCATGACGCGCTGGGCCTCCTTGGCGGGGACCATGGAGCGCACGGCGACCCAGCCTTCGTTGTGCAGCGGCGAGATGGTCGGCGACTCCAGGCCCGGGGTGAGGGCCACGGCGCGCTCCAGGTGCTCGGCACGGCAGTCGTAGTCCATCATCACGTACGACCGGGCGACGAGGACGCCCTGGAGGCGGCGGAGGAACTGCTCGATCTTGGGCTGCGCGGGGTCGGAGGTGTCGGCGCCGGTGCGCCGGATGACGACCGCCTCCGACGTCATGATGGGCTCGCCGAAGACTTCCAGGCCCGCGTTGCGCAGGGAGGTGCCGGTCTCGACGACGTCCGCGATGACCTGGGCGACGCCCAGCTCGATGGCGGTCTCGACGGCGCCGTCGAGGTGGACGACGGAGGCGTCGACGCCGTGCTCCGCGAGGTGCTTGGCGACGATGCCCTCGTAGGAGGTGGCGACGGTCTTGCCCGCCAGGTCCTCGACGCTGTCCGCGGTGCCCGGCCTGGCGGCGAAGCGGAAGGTGGAGCGGGCGAAGCCGAGCGGCAGGATCGGCTCGGCGCCCGCGCCGGAGTCGACGAGCAGGTCCTGTCCGGTGATGCCGAGGTCGAGGCGGCCCGCCGAGACGTAGATCGCGATGTCCTTGGGGCGGAGGTAGAAGAACTCGACCTCGTTCCCGGGGTCGACGAGGACGAGTTCCTTGGACTCCTTGCGCTGCTGGTATCCGGCCTCATGGAGCATCGCCGACGCAGGTCCGGACAGTGAACCCTTGTTGGGGACGGCGATGCGCAGCATGAGGTCGGATTCCTTCGCGTGAGGCGTCGTGGAGGCGTGACGGGTGGGTGTGGGACGAGCCGGGTGCCGGAGGCGGCTCAGAGATGGGCGTACACGTCGTCGAGCGAGATGCCGCGGGCGACCATCATCACCTGGACGTGGTAGAGGAGCTGGGAGATCTCCTCGGCGGCGGCTTCCTTGCCCTCGTGCTCGGCGGCCATCCAGACCTCGGCGGCCTCCTCGACGACCTTCTTGCCGATGGCATGGACGCCCTTGTCCACCAGCTCGGCGGTGCGGGAGGTCGCGGGGTCGCCGTTGGCGGCCTTGTGCTGGAGCTCGGCGAAGAGCTCCTCGAAAGTCTTCTTGGACATGATGCCGTTCACTCTACGCGCCCGCGTGGCCCCGCTCAGCGCCAGGGCTCGGAGACGGTGCGCAGCGTGGTGGCGGTGGCCACGGCCGCGGTGACCGCTTCGTGCCCCTTGTCCTCGCTGGAGCCCTCGATGCCCGCGCGGTCCAGCGCCTGCTCCTCGGTGTCGCAGGTCAGCACGCCGAAGCCGACGGGCACTCCGGTGTCCACGGAGACCTGGGTGAGGCCCTGCGTCACGCCCTGGCACACGTACTCGAAGTGCGGGGTGCCGCCGCGGATGACGACGCCGAGCGCGACGATCGCGTCGTAGCCGCGCCCGGCGAGGACCTTCGCGACGACCGGCAGTTCATAGCTGCCGGGCACGCGCAGGACGGTCGGCTCGCTGATGCCGAGCTCGTGCAGGGCGCGCAGGGCGCCGTCGACGAGGCCGTTCATGACCTTCTCGTGCCACTGCGCGGCGATCACCGCGACCCGCAGGTCGCCGCAGTTCTTCACGCTCAGTTCGGGTGCACCCTTGCCGCTCACGCGCTTCTCCTGGTCGCTCTCGTGGTGTGTTTACTGGTTGCCGCAGGCGGAGACGCCGGGGGCGTCGAGCCAGGGCAGGTCGTGGCCCATCCGGTCCCGCTTGGTGCGCAGATAGCGCAGGTTGTGCTCGCCCGCCTTGACGGGCATGGGCTCGCGCCCGGTGACCTTCAGGCCGTGCCGCAGGACGGCGTCGGTCTTGTCGGGGTTGTTGGTCATGAGGCGGACGCCGCGCACGCCGAGGTCGGCGAGGATGCGGGCGCCCGCGCCGTAGTCCCTGGCGTCGGCGGGCAGGCCGAGTTCCAGGTTGGCGTCGAGGGTGTCGCTGCCGCGCTCCTGGAGTTCGTAGGCGCGCAGCTTGGAGAGCAGGCCGATGCCGCGCCCCTCGTGGCCGCGGAGGTAGACGACGATGCCGCGGCCCTCCTCGGTGATGCGCTCCATGGACGCCTGGAGCTGCGGGCCGCAGTCGCAGCGCAGGGAGTGGAAGACATCGCCGGTCAGGCACTCGGAGTGCAGCCGGACCAGGACGTCCTCGCCGTCGCCGAGGTCGCCGTGGACGAGGGCGACGTGCTCGACGCCGTCGACGGTGGAGCGGTAGCCGTAGGCGGTGAAGTCGCCGAAGGCGGTGGGCAGGTGGACCTCGGCCTCGCGGCGGACGGTCGGCTCGGAGGAGCGGCGGTAGGCGATCAGGTCCTCGATGGAGATGATCGTCAGGCCGTGCTTGCGGGCGAAGGGGATGAGCTCGGGCAGCCGGAGCATCCTGCCGTCCTCGCCCGCGATCTCCACGATGGCTCCGGCCGGGCGCAGGCCCGCGAGGCGGGCGAGGTCGACGGCGGCCTCGGTGTGGCCGTTGCGGGCGAGGACGCCGCCGGTCCTGGCGCGCAGCGGGAAGATGTGCCCGGGGCGCACGAAGTCGTCGGCGGTGGCCTCACCGCCCGCGAGGAGCCGGAGTGTGGCGGCGCGGTCGGCGGCGGAGATGCCGGTGCTCACGCCGTGCGCGGCGGAGGCGTCCACGGAGACGGTGAAGGCGGTGCTCATCGACTCGGTGTTGTGCTCGACCATCTGCGGCAGGCGCAGCCGGTCGAGCTCCTCGGCCTCCATGGGCGCGCAGATCAGGCCGCGGCACTCGCTCATCATGAAGGCGACGATCTCGGGGGTCGCCTTCTCGGCGGCCACGACGAGGTCGCCCTCGTTCTCGCGGTCCTCGTCGTCGACGACCACGACGGGACGGCCCGCCGCGATGTCGCGGATGGCCTGCTCGACGGGGTCGAGGGACAGGTCCGAGACATCCTCGTCGTGTGCTGTGCTGTACCAGACGGGCGCCGATGTCATGCCGGGGCTCCTTCCATGACGGGCTGAGAGGCCGCCGCGCGGGAGCGCAGCCACCAGTCGCGCATGCCCCACAGGACGAGGGCGAGATAGACGACGTACACGAGGCCGGAGAAGGCGAGGCCGCTGCTGAAGGCGAGCGGCACGCCGACCACGTCCACGAGCAGCCAGGCGAACCAGAACTCGACGAGACCGCGGGCCTGGGCGACCATCGCGGCGAGGGTGCCGACGAAGATGTAGGCGTCCGGCCAGGGGTTCCAGGAGAGGTCGGGGACGGCGCTGAACAGGGCGCCGACCGCGAGCGTGCCGACGGCGGTGCCGCCGAGCAGGACGCCCCGCTCCTTCCAGGTGGCGAACCGGATGGCGATGGAGCCGTCCTGCGCCTGCTGCTTGCCGCGCGTCCACTGCCGCCAGCCCCACAGCGCGACGCCGATGACGAGGAGCTGCTTGCCGACGCCGCCGGAGAGCTGCGCGGAGGCGTAGGCGGCGACCAGGATGACGCCGGAGAGGAACTGGGCGGGCCAGGTCCATATCGAGCGCCGCCAGCCGAGCGCGAGGGCGATGAGGCCGACGGTGTTGCCGATCATGTCGGACCACAGGATGTGCTGGTCGAAGGCGGTGAACGCCTCGGAGTTGAGCCAGTTCACTGGGTGGCCTCCTGAGCCGGGGTGGCGGCCTCCTGACCGGGGGCGTGGGCGCGGTCGCCGATGAGGCGCTCCACGTACTTGGCGATGATGTCGACCTCGAGGTTGACCGGGTCGCCGGGCTGCTTGATGCCGAGCGTGGTCAGCGCGAGGGTGGTGGGGATCAGGCTGATGGTGAAGAAGTCGGGGCCCGCCTCGACCACGGTCAGGCTGACGCCGTCGACGGTGATGGAGCCCTTCTCGACCACGTAGCGCGCCAGTGCGGCGGGCAGGGAGACCTTGACCAGCTCCCAGTTCTCCGACGGCTCGCGCGCGAGGATCTCGCCGGTGCCGTCGACGTGGCCCTGCACGATGTGCCCGCCGAGGCGCGCGCCGACGGAGGTCGGCCGCTCCAGGTTGACGCGGGAGCCGGCCGTGAGGACGCCGAGGCTGGAGCGGTTGAGCGTTTCCGCCATGACGTCGGCGGTGAACTCGTCCCCGGTGTGCTCGACGACCGTGAGACAGACGCCGTTGACCGCGATGGAGTCGCCGTGCTTGGCGCCCTCGGTGACGACGGGGCCGCGCAGGCGGAACCGGGACGCGTCGGGGAGGTTCTCGACGGCGGTGATCTCGCCCAGCTCTTCGACGATTCCGGTGAACACGTCAGTGCTCCTTCGCTACGAGGGTCGCGGTGATCCGCAGGTCGGGTCCGAGGCGTCGGGTCTCGCTCACGTCGAGCCGCAACGCCTGGGTGATGCTGGTGATTCCGCCGCCCGTGAGAGCTGCGGGGCCCGCGCCGAGCAGGACGGGGGCGAGATAGCCGACGACGCGGTCGACGGCGCCCGCGGCGACGAAGGCGCCGGCGAGCGTCGGGCCGCCTTCGAGGAGCACGGAGCGCACCCCGCGCGCGTAGAGGACGCCGAGCAGGGCGCGGATGTCGAGGCCGCCCTCGGCGCGCGGCAGCCGTACGGTCTCGGCGTCGCTCCGCGGCGGTACGCCGTCGGCGACGGCGAGCAGGGTCGGCGCCGCACCGTCCAGGACGCGGGCGCCGGGGGTGACGGCGGTGCCGCGGGTGTCGACGACGACGCGCAGCGGCTGGACCGCGTCCGGGACGCCGCGCACGGCGAGGTGCGGGTCGTCGGCGCGCTGGGTGCCGGAGCCGACGACCACGGCGTCGCACTCGGCGCGCAGCCGGTGGACGTCGGCGCGGGCCTCGGCGGAGGTGATCCAGCGGCTGCTGCCGTCGGCGGCGGCGATGCGGCCGTCGAGGGTGGCGGCGTACTTCCAGGTGACATGGGGGCGGCCGAGCCGTACGGCGGTGAGCCAGGCGGCGTTGCCCGCGGCGGCCTCGGCCTCGTGCAGGCCCTGGGCCACGGAGATCCCGGCCGCGCGCAGGGTCGCCGCGCCGCCGGTCGCGGTGGGGTTCGGGTCGCCGACCGCGTAGACGACGCGGGCGATCCCGGCCTCGATGAGGGCCTGCGCGCACGGCCCGGTGCGGCCGGTGTGGTTGCAGGGTTCGAGGGTGACGAGGGCGGTGCCGCCGCGGGCCCGCTCACCGGCCGCGCGCAGGGCGTTGACCTCGGCGTGCGGGCCGCCCGCGCGCTGGTGCCAGCCCTCGCCCGCCATCTCGCCGGAGGCGTCGAGGACGACACAGCCGACGACGGGGTTGGGGCTGGTGGAGCCGAGTCCGCGCGCGGCGAGCGTGACGGCTCGCCTCATGGCGGTCGCTTCGGCTGCGGCGGTGGCCACCGGGTCCTCCTGCCTCTTCGGGCACGGACTCCGGGGCTGTCGAAAGACGACACGTACGGGCGACGGCACCTGGCGCGTCGCCGCTGACACCTGTTCCGGGAAATCCCGGCGACCGGCTCCCGGGAAATCCCGAGAACCGCCCCCGGCCTCGTACGGAGGCCAGGAACAAGCCATTACGACGGCGTGCGTGAATGCCCGCCCGCCGCGCACTGCCTCCCATCCGGACTTTCACCGTCGGTCCAGGAATTTCACCTGGTCAACCGGTCGCTGGAGGCGACCGGGTCGCGGACTGTAACCGCCGGTTCGGAATTACACCGACCCCGGAGTGCGCTGCTTCTGGTACGAGGTCAGTGTGCCACGTCTGATCGCGGCACCGCCGGGAGACCGCCTGTGGGCTGGCTCACAAGTTCGAGAGTGAACCAACTTTGGTCCAGACCTATTGACGCTCTGGTCTAGTCCTCTTAATCTCTGCGTCACCTCAGAGGAGCGGGAGCCGACGGTGTGCGCACACCGGGCCCCGGCACGTTTCACGTCTTCGCCCGTGTGTTCCGCCCCGTTCGCGCACCACCCCCGTACCTGGAGGTTCTCCCATGCCGTCCCTCACCCGAGCGAGACCCACCCTGCTCGCGACCGGCACCGCCGTCGCCGGACTGCTGCTCGGCATGGTCTCCGGCGGCACCTCGCACGCCGCCGACGACGCGTCCTGCCGCCCCGACGGGCTGTACCAGACCCCGGGCGTCTCCGTGCCCTACTGCTCGGTCTACGACAGCGAGGGCCGCGAGAAGATGGGCGCCGACCACCAGCGGCGCGTCATCGGCTACTTCACCGGCTGGCGCACGGGCAAGAACGGCGAGCCCGCCTACCTCGCCCCGGACATCCCGTGGGACAAGGTCACCCACATCAACTACGCCTTCGGCCACATCGACAAGGACAACAAGCTGTCCGTCGGCTCCGACAGCGAGAAGAACGCCGCGACCGGGATGACCTGGCCGGGCGTCGCGGGCGCCGAGATGGACCCGTCGCTGCCGTACAAGGGCCACTTCAACCTCCTGAACAAGTTCAAGAAGCAGCACCCGAACGTCAAGACGCTGATGTCGGTGGGCGGCTGGGCCGAGACCGGCGGCTACTTCGGCGACGACGGCAAGCGCGTGAACTCCGGCGGCTTCTACTCGATGGCGACCAACGCCGACGGCTCGGTGAACCAGGCGGGCATCGACACCTTCGCGGACTCCGCGGTCGCGTTCATCAAGAAGTACGGCTTCAACGGCGTCGACATCGACTACGAGTACCCGACGTCGATGAAGGACGCGGGCCACCCCGCGGACTTCGGGATCTCCAACGCCCGGCGCGGCGGACTGGTCAAGGGCTACGCGGCGCTCATGAAGAGCCTGCGCGAGAAGCTCGACAAGGCGGGCGCGGCCGACGGCAAGCACTACCTGCTCACCGTGGCGGCCCCCTCCTCCGGCTATCTGCTGCGCGGCATGGAGACCTTCCAGGTCCAGAAGTACCTGGACTACGTCAACATCATGTCCTACGACCTGCACGGCGCCTGGAACGAGTACGTCGGTCCCAACGCCTCGCTCTTCGACGACGGCAAGGACGCCGAGCTGGCCGCGGCCAACGTCTACGGCAGCCAGCAGTACGGCGGCATCGGCTATCTGAACACCGACTGGGCCTACCACTACTTCCGCGGCTCGATGCCCGCGGGCCGCATCAACATCGGCCTGCCGTACTACACCCGGGGCCACAAGAACGTGCAGGGCGGCACCGACGGCCTGTGGGGCAAGGCGGCGGCGAGCAGCTGTCCCGCCGGGTCGGGCCTGACCAAGTGCGGTGACGGCGCGGTCGGCATCGACAACCTCTGGCACGACAAGGACGACAACGGCAAGGAGTCCCCGGCGGGCTCCAACCCGATGTGGCACGCGAAGAACCTGGAGAAGGGGATCGTCGGCGACTACGTCACCAAGTACGGCTTCCCCGCCGACACCAAGCTGACCGGCACCTACGCCCGCAAGTACGACTCCACGCTGGTCGCCCCCTGGCTGTGGAACGCCGAGAAGAAGGTGTTCCTCTCCACCGAGGACGAGACGTCGGTGGCCAAGAAGGCCGACTACGTGGTCGACCGCGGCATCGGCGGCACCATGGTCTGGGAGATGGCGGGCGACTACCGCTGGAACGCGGCCAAGGGCCAGTACGAGATCGGTGACACGCTCACCTCGCTGATGTACGACAAGTTCAAGGCCGCCAAGCCCTACGGCGCGAAGGTCTCGAACAAGGAGCTGCCCGCCAAGGCGGTGAACATCGGCGTCGAGTTCGGCGACTTCAAGCTCGGCGACTCCAACTACCCGATCACCCCCAAGGTGAAGATCACCAACAACACGAAGACGACGCTGCCCGGCGGCACGGAGTTCCAGTTCGACTACTCCACCTCGGCCCCCGGCAACGC
>NZ_JASKYR010000321.1:0-8910 GCF_041028215.1 Streptomyces flavofungini | reverse complement strand
CGCCGTGCCGGGGGACGCCTCGGACATCGCGCCACGGGCCACCGAGGCGCTCGGCGGCGCCGTCGACGTCTACTGCGCCAACGCGGGGCTCGGCTCCGGCGGCAGCGAGGCCGCGCCCGAGGAGGTCTGGGCCGCGGCCTGGGACGTCAACGTCATGGCGCACGTCCGCGCGGCCCACGCCCTGCTGCCCGGCTGGCTGGAGCGCGGCAGCGGACGCTTCGTCTCCACGGTCTCCGCCGCCGGACTGCTCACCATGATCGGCGCCGCCCCCTACAGCGTCACCAAGCACGGCGCCTACGCCTTCGCCGAGTGGCTCTCGCTGACCTACCGCCACCGCGGCATCAAGGTCCACGCGATCTGCCCGCAGGGCGTGCGCACCGACATGCTGGCCGCCACCGGCAGCGCGGGCGACCTCGTCCTCACCCCCACCGCCATCGAACCGGAGGACGTCGCGGCGGCGCTCTTCACGGGCATGGCCGAGGACCGCTTCCTGATCCTGCCGCACCCCGAGGTCGCCGCCTTCTACCAGGCCCGCGCCGCCACCCCCGACACCTGGCTCTCCGGCATGAACCACATCCAGCGGAAGTGGGAGGCGGCCGGAGCGTGACGACCTACCCGGCCGGTTCGGTCTACGCCGCCAAGCCCTGGCTCGCCCGGCTCAACGACGCCCAGCGCGGCCCGGTGACCCCCGCCGCCTCCGTGGTGCACGCCTTCCGCGCGGCCGTCGCCAGGGCCCCCGAGCACACCGCACTCGCCTACTTCGACGGACGCCTGAGCTACCGCGAGACGGACGCCCTCACCGACTCGGTCGCCGGACACCTGGCCGCTCGCGGCCTCGCGCGCGGCGACCGCGTCGCGATCCTCCTCCAGAACACCCCGCACTTCGTGCTCGCGCTCATCGGCGCCTGGAAGGCGGGCGCCACCGTCGTGCCCGTCAACCCCATGTACAAGTCGGCGGAGGTCGCCCACGTCCTCGCCGACGCCGATGTGACCGCGCTGATCTGCGCGGACCGCGCCTGGGAGACGTATCTGCGCGACACGGCGGCGGGCTCGTCGGTGCGGATGGTGCTCACCGCCTGCCAGCTCGACCTCCAGAGCAGGAACGACACCCGCGTCCTCGACTTCGAGCGACTGCCCCCCGCGGCCGACGCCGACGACCTCGTGGCGGTCGCCCGCGCGCGTCACCCGGCCCCCGCCGACCGCGCGCTCGGCCCGTCCGACGTGGCCCTGATCAGCTACACCTCGGGCACCAGTGGCACCCCCAAGGGCGCCATGAACACCCACGGCAACATCACCTACAACGCCGAACGGCAGCGCACCGGCTCCGGAATCCCCGAAGGCTCCTGCTACTTCGCGATGGCGCCGCTCTTCCACATCACCGGCATGGTCGCCCAGATCGCCGCCTGCGTCGCCAACGTGGGCACCCTCGCGCTCGCCTACCGCTTCGAGGCCGGAGTGGTCCTGGACGCCTTCGCCGAGCACCGCCCCGCCTACACGGTCGGCCCGTCCACGGCCTTCATGGCGCTGGCCGCGCATCCCGCAGTGACCCGCGCCCACTTCGACTCCTTCGCCCTGATCTCCTCCGGCGGCGCCCCGCTGCCCCCGGCCCTGGTGGAGAAGTTCCGCGACGCCTTCGGCCCCTACCTCCACAACGGCTACGGCCTCACCGAGTGCACCGCCCCCTGCGCCTCCGTGCCGCCGGGCCAGGAGGCGCCGGTCGACCCGGTCTCCGGCACGCTCGCCGTGGGCGTCCCGGGGCCCGAGACGGTCGTACGCGTCCTGGACGACGCCGGACAGGAGGTGCCCTTCGGGGAGCACGGCGAGATCGCCGTGGCGGGGCCCCAGGTGGTGCCCGGCTACTGGAAGCGGCCCGAGGCCACCGAGGAGGCCTTCCCCGAGGGCGAACTGCGCACCGGCGACATCGGTTTCATGGACCCGGCGGGCTGGCTGTACGTCGTCGACCGCAAGAAGGACATGATCAACGCCTCCGGCTTCAAGGTCTGGCCGCGCGAGGTCGAGGACGTCCTGTACTCCCATCCCGCCGTCCGTGAGGCGGCCGTCGTCGGCGTCCCCGACAGCTACCGGGGCGAGAGCGTCAAGGCGTACGTCAGCCTGCGCCCCGGCGACGGCACGGGGGCCGAGGAGCTGACGGCGTACTGCAAGGAGCGGCTCGCCGCGTACAAGTACCCGCGCGAGGTGGAGATCCTGGCGGAGCTGCCCAAGACGACGAGTGGGAAGATCCTCCGGCGGGAACTGCGTTCCCGTGAACAGAACAACCGGTGACATCTGAAAGGCAGGTGGCGGCAGTGGCCAGGAAGACGGACGGTGACGGCACGCCCGTCCCGCAGCGGTTGCTGGCCGCCGCCACCCGGCTCTTCGCCGACTGCGGCTACGACCGTACGTCGGTGCAGGAGATCGTGGAGGCGGCGGGCGTGACCAAGGGCGCGCTCTACCACTACTTCGGCTCCAAGGACGACCTCCTGCACGAGGTCTACGCCCGGGTGCTCCGGGTGCAGCAGGAGCGGCTCGACGCCATCGCGGACGGCGACGCGCCGGTGGCGCAGCGGGTCCGCGACGCGGCGGCGGACGTCGTGGTCACCACGATCGACAACCTCGACGACGCCTCGATCTTCTTCCGCTCCATGCACCATCTGAGCCCGGAGAAGAACAAGCAGGTGCGCGCGGAACGCCGCCGCTACCACGAGCGCTTCCGGGCCCTGATCGAGGAGGGCCAGGAGTCCGGGGTCTTCAGCACGGCGACCCCGGCGGACCTGGTGGTGGACTACCACTTCGGCTCCGTCCACCACCTGTCCACCTGGTACCGCCCGGCGGGCCCGCTCACCCCCCAGCAGGTGGCCGACCACCTGGCGGACCTCCTGCTGCGGGCGCTGCGGGTCCCGTAGGGCCCGGTCAGCGTCCCCGGAGCGTGCTGAGGCCGTGCTCGATGAAGACGGGCACCAGCTCGCCGATCCGGTCGAAACCGGCACCGACCGTCTGGCCGAGCGTGTAGCGGTAGTGGATGCCCTCCAGGATCACGGCGAGCTTGAACCACGCGAAGGCCGTGTACCAGGAGACGGCGGAGACGTCGCGCCCCGAGCGCGCGGCGTACCGCTCGACCAGCTCGGCCGGGTCCGGGTGGCCCGGCGCGCCCGCGGTGGTGCTGACGGGGGAGTCGGGCACCTCCAGCCTGGCGCTGTACATCACGAGCAGGCCCAGGTCGGTGAGCGGATCGCCGAGCGTGGACATCTCCCAGTCGAGGATGGCCCTGATCCGGTCGTCGTCGCCGATCAGGACGTTGTCCAGGCGGTAGTCGCCGTGGACGACGGTGGGCGCGGGGGAGGCGGGCAGCGCGCGGCCGAGCGCGGCGTGCAGCTCGTCGATGCCGGGCAGGTCGCGGTTGCGGGAGGCGTCGAGCTGCTTGCCCCAGCGCCGGAGCTGCCGGTCGAGGAAGCCCTCGGGGCGCCCGAAGTCCGCGAGGCCGACCGCCTCCGGGTCGACGGCGTGCAGGTCGACGAGGGTGTCGACGAGGCCGAGCACCGCCTCACGGGTGCGCTCGGGGCCGAGCGGCGCCAGCTCGTCGGCGGTGCGGTACGGGGTGCCTTCCACGTACTCCATCACGTAGAACGGCGCCCCGATGACGGCCTCGTCCTCGCAGAGCAGGACGGGCGCGGGCACCGGCACGTCCGTGGGGTGCAGGGCGGCTATGACGCGGTGCTCGCGCTTCATGTCGTGCGCGGTGGCGAGGACGTGGCCGAGCGGCGGCCGCCGCACGACCCAGCGCGCGCTCCCGTCGGTCACGGCGTACGTGAGGTTGGACCGGCCGCCCTCGATCAGCCGGGCGGTGAGCGGCCCGCCGGTCAGGCCAGGACGCTCCCGGTCGAGATGGCCGCGCAACTTGTCGAGGTCGAGGCCCGGCGGGTGATCTGCGCTCATGGTCGCTCCTGATCGGCGTGATGGTGGCGTGCCACCCCATGATGCCGACCAGTCGGTATGTCGTCCAGAGGCCGGGGCCCCCGCCGGGAGCCCCGGGGAGAGCCGGATGCCCGGAGGGGGACCGTCAGTGGTCGTCCCAGTGCCCGTCGTGGGCGGCGTGCCGGTGGCCGTCGTGCAGATAGTCCACGTGGTCGCCGTGGAGCACGGACTCGTGCCCGCAGCCGTCACCGTGCCGGTGCTCGTGCCCCGCGTGGGCCACGTGCTCCGCGGGCTCGCACTCGTCGTAGTGGTCGGTGTGCAGGCGGTGCAGATGGCCGTCGTGCGCGTAGTCGACGTGGTCGCCGTGCGGCACCTCGGGGTGGCCGCAGGCCGGGCCGTGGACGTGGTCGTGCACCGGGTGTTCGTGGTGGAGCGTGGTCATGTCGCGCACCTTCTGGGGCTTGCGGGATGGATGATCCCCCAGGCTAGCCCGTGATGCCCGGTAAATTGCGTTTTGGACGTTTGCGCGGCCGCCTGTCCGGGGACCCGGCGGCCATGAAGGCGATCAGCTACCGAAACTACGGCGGCCCCGAGGTCCTGGAGTACGGCGAGGTGCGGGACCCCAAGGTCGGGCCCGACTCCGTCCTGGTGAAGGTGCGGGCCGCCGCCGTGAACCCCGTCGACTACAAGTGCCGCGAGGGCCACCTCGACGCGCTCCTCGAACCGGTCTTCCCGGTGATCCCCGGCTGGGACGTCGCGGGCGTGGTCGTGCAGCCGGGCGCCGCCGTCCCGGAGTTCTCGGTGGGCGACGAGGTCATCGGGTACGTACGCGAAGACTTCCTCTCGCGCGGCACCTTCGCCGAGTACGTGGCGGCCCCCGTCCGCACCCTCGCCCCCAAGCCGCGCAACCTCTCCTTCGAGGAGGCCGCGGGGTTGCCGCTCGCCGGACTCACCGCCTACCAGGTGCTCACCAGGGCCCTGGTGGTGAAGGAGGGCGACACCGTCCTCGTGCACGCGGCAGCCGGCGGCGTCGGCTCCCTCGCGGTGCAGATCGCCCGGCACCTGGGCGCCCGCGTCATCGGCACCGCCGGCGAGCGCAACCGCGACTACCTGCGCGGACTGGGCGCGGAGCCCGTCACCTACGGCGACGGGCTCGTCGACCGGGTGCGCGGGCTCGCCCCGCGGGGCGTCGACGCGGCCTTCGACACCGTCGGCGGCGACACGCTCAAGGCCTCCGCCGAACTGCTCGCGCCACAGGGGCGGCTCGCCTCCATCGTCGACAGCGAAGTGGTGGGTCTCGGCGGCGAGTACTGCTTCGTGCGCCCCGACGCCGCCGACCTGCGACGGCTGACCGAGCTCGCGGAGGAGGGCGTGGTGAGCGTGCACGTCGACGAGGCGTTCCCGCTGGAGCGCGCCGCCGACGCGCACCGCCGCAGCGCCGAGGGCCGCAACCGGGGCAAGGTCGTCGTCACGGTGGACTGGGCCGACTGACCGGCGGGCTCCGCCACCCCGGCGGGCTTCGCTTCCGCCGGGGTATTCAGACCACCATCGCCGCCGCGCACAGGGCGAGGGCGAGGGTGCACAGGGCGGCGGCCCACGCGGCCCGGAAGGTGAGCCGCCGGGGCCGCGCCGCCGTCAGGGCGACCATCCTGCGGTGCGCGACCGCGAGGAAGCCGAGCCAGAGCAGCAGGCACAGGGCGCAGGCGAGGAGCCCCATCGTGCTCGCGCCCTGGCTCAGTACCGCGCGGGCGGCGAGCACGGCCGCGACCGTGCACGAGAGCGTCGTACGCCGCCACGCGAGCCGGGTGCGTTCCGGCTGGAGACCGGGGTCGCGGGCGGGTCCGGCCGCGCCCGTCACCCCTCCCACCCGAAGAGCACGACCACCACCATGGCGAGCGCGACCACCGCGACCGCCAGGCTCAGCAGCGTCGGGAAGCGGCTCGCGGGCAGATCGTCGCCGCGCCGCATGGCCCGCTCGCAGCGCACCCAGTGGTTGACCGCGCGCAGCGAGCTGAGGACGCCCGCGGCGAGCAGCGCGAGGGCGAGGCCGATCCGCCAGCCCCAGCGCAGGTCCGGCAGGAACTGGTCCACCGCGAAACCGCCGCCGATCAGTGCGAGGGCGGTGCGCAGCCAGGCCAGGAAGGTGCGTTCATTGGCGAGCGAGAAGCGGTAGTCGGGGGTGTCGCCCTCCTCGCGGACGCGCTCGGGGGCGAACCACAGACTCAGACCTCGTACGAAATTGCTCACCGGCGCACCATAAGCCGTGCTCCCCGCGGGTCCGTCACCCGGCGCGGGGGCCGTCCGTCACCCGGCGCGGAAGGCGAGCAGCCGCTGATGCGCGGCGAGTCCGTCTGGCACCCACTCCCACTCGCCGAGCCGCCGCTCCAGCTCCTCGTCGGTGAGGAAGGCGTGCCAGGCGACCTCCTCGGCCTGCGGGTGGACCGGCGGCTCGCAGCGGACCTCGTAGAGGAAGGACCACCAGCTGTGCCCGGCACCGTCCTCGTAGAGGAACTTGAACAGCGGTGTCGGCCGCGGCAGCCCGCTCACGCCGAGCTCCTCCCGCGCCTCGCGCAGCGCCGCGTCGTCGTAGGACTCGCCCGCACCGACCACGCCGCCGACGAACATGTCGTACAGCGAGGGAAAGACCAGCTTCTGCGCGGTGCGGCGGTGCACGAAGACGCGGCCCTCGGCGTCCCGCGCCTGGACGAAGACACAGCGGTGGCGCAGGCCGCGCGCGTAGACCTCGCCGCGCGGGGCCTCGCCGACCACCTCGTCGTGCTCGTCGACGACGGACAGGATCTCCTCGCGGGGGTCGGCGGGACCCGTGGCGGCATCAGTCATGGGGCCCATCCAACCGCATGCCGCTCACTGCCCCATGACGTACTTGACCGTGGGGCCCGCGGTCCAGCCGCCGTCGACGGCGATCTCGGCGCCGGTCACGTAGGAGGCGGCGTCCGAGAGCAGGAACACCATGGCGCCCGCGATCTCGTGCGCCTCACCCACCCGGCCCATCGGCGTGTTCGGGTACTTGCCCTCGCCCCGCTCGATGCCGACCTGGGCGGTCATCGGGGTGTACGTCATGCCGGGGTGGACGGAGTTGACGCGGACGCGGGCCGTGCCGAGCTCCACCGCGCCGATCTTGGTGAGGCCGCGCACGCCCCACTTGGAGGCGCCGTACCCGGCGGTCAGCGCGAGGCCCATCAGACCGGCGGCGGACGAGATGTTCACGATGGAGCCGCCACCGGCCTCCTTCATGGCCGGGATCACCGTCTTCATGCCGATGAAGACGCCGGTGAGATTGATGTCGACGACCTTGCGGAAGTGCTCGACGGACTCCGACTCCAGGAACTGGCCGGTGGATATCCCGGCGTTGTTCACCAGGCCGTGCAGCGCGCCGAACTCGGCGACGGCGAGGTCCGTCACGCGCCGCCAGTCCTCCTCGGAGGTCACGTCGTGGTGCGCGAAGCGGGCGCGCTCGCCGAGCGCCGCCGCGGTGGCCCCGCCCTCCTCGTCCAGGACGTCGGTGAGGACGACGTTCGCTCCCGCGGCGACGGCCTGCCGGGCGGCCTCGGCGCCCAGGCCGCGCGCGGCGCCGGTGATGACGACGGTCCTGCCGGTGAGGTCGTAGGTGGTCATGAGCTCTCTCCAAGGGTGGGCGGGGCGGCCCGCAGCAGGGCCGACGTGGTCGCGACGAGGTCCGCCAGGAAGACGTCCTCGCCGGTCAGGGGGGTGGTGCCCGCGAGGTACTGCCGGGCGCGGTCGCTCATCGCGGCGCCGATCAGCGTGAGCGCGAGGTCGAGCCGCTCCAGGCGCACCGGTTCCGGAAGGCCGGGGGCGAGGTGCTCGTCGAGCCGTCCGATGAGCGTCCAGTAGACGGTGCCGTCGAGGGTGGGGTGCGGGGTGCGGGTGCGGACGCCGCTCTCGTGGCTGAGCTGGGCGGAGACGCGCAGGCAGCGTCGGCCGCGCTCGGTGCGCAGCTCGCTGGCCTCGGCGCGCACCAGGGCGGTGAGCAGGCCCCGCAGGTCGTCCGGGGCGCCTTCCAGCTCCGCGGTGAGCACCTGCTCCGTACGGCGCTGGCGGGCCGCCATCACGGCGTCGAGCAGCCCGCCCCGCGACCCGAAGTGGTACTGCACCGCCGAGGGGTTGCTCTGCCCGGCGATCCTGACGATGTCCCTGAGCTGGGCCCCGTCCACGCCCTGCGCGGCGAAGACCTCCTCGCCCGCACGGATGAGCTTCTCCCGGGTCCCGGCCCCTGACGTCCTTGCCATGCGGCCACTTTAATGCTGTCCATTATTAAAAAGCGAACGGTGGGGGTCCGGGGAACTCTGGACGGGTCTTCGGACGGGGGCGTCAGTTCCGGCGCCGCGCCCGCTCCGGCGCCGGCTGGCGCCCGCGGGCCGCCGGGCGGTGCGGCGGGGGAGGGTCCTCGGTGAGCGGGGGCTCCCGCCGCTCGGCGCAGGAGCCGCGGGGCATCGCCGGGTGCATGCCGAGCAGGACCACGCCCGCCACGATCGCCGCCAGACCCGCCGCCTCCCAGGCGAGCGCCCCCACGTCGGTCCTGAGCCGGTCCCCGAGGAAGCCGACGCCGCACGCGATCCCCGCCAGCGGCTGCGCCGCCGTCAGCGCGGGCAGCGACATCCGCAGCGGTGCCGTCTCGAAGGCGCTCTGCACAAGGAGGAGCCCCGTGACGCCGAGCACCAGCACCCCGTACGGCTGCCAGCCGGTGAGCACCTCCGTGAGGCCGCCCTCGGCGAAGCGGTCCCCGGTGATCCGGGTCAGCGCGTCCTGGACGCCGTAGAGCAGCCCGGCCGCCAGGGCGAGGAGGACCGGGCCCGCGCCGAGCCGGGACCGCTTCGCGCACGCCGTGAGGAGCAGCGCCCCGCCCACCATCACCCCGACGATCAGCCAGTGCCGCAGCGCACCGGTCTCCGCGTCGCCGCCGCGCGGCTCGCCCGCCACGATGAACGCCGTCACCCCGCCCGCGAGCAGGACCAGCCC
>NZ_JASKYR010000320.1:0-9762 GCF_041028215.1 Streptomyces flavofungini | reverse complement strand
CTACCGCCCCGAGGCCCGCATCGCCCGCGCCCAGCTCGGCCCCGAGGCCGGCATGGTGGGCGCCRCCGACCTGGCCCGCCTGGTCGCCCGCCGCTTCCGCCGCGCCAACCGCCGCCGCGTCGAGCGCTACGAACGCTACGAGCGCTACGCCGAGGCCCGCCGCTCCGACGACCGCACCTCCCAGGGAACCCCGTAGTGACCGTGCCCCGACAGCCCTCGTCCCCCGACCTCTCCGGSGCCCCCGAGCCGCCCGAGCGGGGCAAGGGCAAGCCCGAGGACCGCCGCCACATGATCCGCCGACGCTGGCTGACGGCCACGATCATCGTCCTGCTGATCGGCATCCCCGCCGGTTACCTGGTGATCTCCGCGAACCAGAGCCGCAACAGCGGCCGCGACAAGGAGGACAAGTACTCCGCCACGGGCCTCACCGAAGGCTGGCCCTCCCGGGTGCAGCGCCGTCTCTACGACGTGCCGGTCCAGCCGTACTCGAAGGAGGTGGCGTACTACGAGACGAACAACTGGCGCACCAGCCGTCTCTACGTCCAGTTCCTCACCAGCAACAAGGGCCTGGACAGGTTCCTCAAGCAGATCGGCGCCACGGGCGGCGACCTCAAGCCGAACGACATCACCATCAGCAGGCGCGACCGCAAGGTCGTCGGCTGGGAGTTCACGGGCAAGGGCCCCTGGTACGGCCTGACGCACGAGCAGAAGAACCCCAAGCCGACCCAGGACGTGGTGGTGGACCGCGCCAACCCCCGGCACCCGATGGTCTACGTGGTGTCGTCGACGACGCCCTGATGAGCGGGGTGCGGGGCGCGCCGGGACGCTGAGTGTTGCCGGTGCGTGAAGCCTGGCCGGATCGCGCGCCACACGGCGGCACGGCCTTCTAACGTGTCGTCATGTCTTCCACACACCGCACCGCGCACCGCCCCCGCGCGGCGAGCGGCACCTCGTCCGAGGCGTCGTACGACCGCCGCAGGCTGCACCAGTGGCTGGCGGGGCAGGCCAGGGCCGACGGCGTGGCCCGCCGGGACGTGCTCAGGCTCCTCGCGGCGGCGGGCCTGGCGTCGGCGGTGCCCGTGGGGCTCGGCGCGCCGAAGGCGTCGGCGGCGTCCGGCATCGTCAAACCGCTCCCCGCCGAGCGGTTCATCATCCGCGGCACGAACGCGGAGACGCGCTTCGAGTCGCTGGCGGGGACCGGCCCCCTCACCCCCGCCTCCCACTTCTTCGTGCGCAACCACACCGCGACCCCGAGGCTCGACGCGGCGGAGTGGACCCTGCGGGTCTGGGGCGACGGGCTGAAGGCGGGAGCGCGCGAGTTCACTCTCGCCGACCTGCGCGCGCTGCCGTCCGTCTCCCGTACCGCGTTCGTGGAGTGCGCGGGCAACGGCAGGAGCCTCTTCGCCACCCAGCAGGGCCAGGAGGTCTCCGGCACGGCCTGGACCCTGGGCGCGATCGGCGCGGCCCGCTGGCGCGGCGCACGCCTCTCCGACGTACTGCGCCGGGCGGGGCTGTCCCGCCACGCGGTCGATGTGATGCCGCGCGGCCTGGACGCCGACTACCTGACGGTGGACGGCACCAACCTCGGCCGCGTCCGCCGCCCCCTGCCCCTCGCCAAGGCCCTGGACGACGTGATCCTCGCGTACGAGATGAACGGCGGGCCCCTCCCGCCCGACCACGGCCACCCGGTGCGCGTCATCGCCCCGTCCTGGGTCGGCATCGCCTCAATCAAATGGGTGGGCGACATCGAGGTCTCGGCGACGCCGCTCTACTCGCCCTGGAACACCGACTTCTACCGTCTGTACGGCGAGGCGTATCCGCAGGAGGGCAGTGCCCCGCTCACCCGCCAGACCCTGAAGTCGGTCTTCGAACTGCCGCTGAACGCGCGCCTTTCCGCGCACAGCCGCCACCGCCTGACCGGCCGCGCCTGGTCGGGCGCCGGTGCCATCGCCCGGGTCGACGTCAGCACGGACGACGGCGCCACCTGGCACCGCGCCCGCCTGCACGACACCCCGCGCCCGGACACCTGGACCCGCTGGTCCCACCCCTGGCGCCCCGGGACGCCAGGACCGGTCACCCTCCTCTCGCGCGCCACGGACACGCGGGGCCGCACCCAGCCGGAGGCGACGGTCCACAACACACAGGGGTACCTGTTCGACGCGGTGGTGCGGCACGCGGTGACGGTGGTGCCGTAAACCCCCCGCCGTCGCGTGGAGTTCACGCGAACGCCTCGTTTGTTGAAGTGCCAACTGTGGGAATGACACGCCTTGTTGAGACGGACGTGTCATCCCCCCACAGGAGGCCCCATGCGTCGTCGCCTGACCGCTCTCGCCGTGAGCGCCGCTTCTCTCACCCTGGGAATCGGCGTCGCAGCCGCCCCCGCTTCCGCCGTGCCCGCCGACAAGGCGCAGGTGCTCAGCCGATGGACCCAGACCGACGCGGGCAGCTACAACGCCTGGGTGTCGGCCAACGGGAACCAGGGCGCCTGGAGCGCGTACCAGTTCAACTGGACCACCGACTACTGCTCCAGCTCGCCCGACAACCCCCTCGGCTTCCCGTTCAAGACGGCCTGCGCCCGGCACGACTTCGGCTACCGCAACTACAAGGAGGCGGGCACCTTCGCCGCCAACAAGGCCCGTGTCGACAGCGCCTTCTACGAGGACCTGAAGCGGGTGTGCGCCCGGTACAGCGGCGCGACGAAGACGACGTGCGACGGCACGGCCTGGACCTACTACCAGGCCGTCGACAAGCTCGGCTTCTCCGGTGTGGTGGGCGACGGAGCCGCCGCCTGACCGTTCGCTCAACCGTTCGCTCATCTGGACGAAGGGTGGTGACCGCGTGTGGGTCACCACCCTTCCTCGTGCTCCGGGACCGGCGGCCCAGGGTGGTCACGTACCTTGATGCCCGTGGGTCCCGCCCGTCCCCGCTGCGGGGAAGCGGCGTGAGCCAGAGCAAGGAAACGGCCCGCAGGCCGTGACAGATGGTGAGAAATGGATGCGTGCCGGACGTGAGTGAGACACCGACGAACACCCTGCAATACCGCTTCGACGGGCCCGAGGACGCCCCGGTCCTGATCCTCGGTGCCTCACTGGGTACCACCTGGCACATGTGGGACCGCCAGGTGCCCGAGCTGAGCCGGCAGTGGCGGGTGTTCCGCTTCGACATGCCCGGGCACGGCGGGGCGCCCGCGCACCCCTGCCCGTCCGTCGGCGAGCTCGCCGAACGGCTGCTCGCCACCCTGGACGAGCTCGGCGTGCGGCGCTTCGGATACGCGGGATGCGCCTTCGGCGGTGCCATAGGTGCCGAGCTCGCGCTGCGGCACCCGGAGCGCGTCGCCTCACTGGCGCYSRWSSSCKGGTYCACGCCCGGCTTCGCCGCCGCGCAGCCCGCGATCACCGACTGGGCCGTGCAGATGGTGCGCACCACCGACCCCGGCTGCTACATCGCCGCCTGCGAGGCCCTGGCCGCCTTCGACATCCGCGCCGAACTCGGCCGCATCGGCGTGCCGACCCTGGTSCTCGTGGGCTCGCGAGSACCAGGTCACCGGGCAGGGCGAGGCGCGCACCCTCGTCGCCGGTGTTCCCGACGCCCGGCTCGCCGTCGTGCCCGGCGCCTCGCACCTGGCCCCCGTCGAGCAGCCCGCCGCCGTCACCGACCTGCTCGTACGCCACTTCTCCACGGCCTGGCAGGACACCCAGACGGCGGTCATCGCGCCGCCCGTCAAGCCCGTCATCGCCCCGCCCGCCGTCGCCCCGATGGCCGCGATCGCCCCCATGGAGCAGCCCGAGGCGGTGCCGGGCACCAGCAGGCCCGACCCCTACGAGGCGGGCATCAAGGTCCGCCGCGAGGTGCTCGGCGACGCCCATGTGGACCGTGCCCTGGCCGCCGCCGACGACTTCTCCGGCGACTTCCAGGAGCTCATCACGCGCTACGCCTGGGGCGAGGTCTGGAACCGGCCCGGCCTGGACCGGCGCTCCCGGAGCTGTGTCACGCTGACCGCGCTCGTCGCGGGCGGCCACCTGGACGAGCTCGCCTTCCACACCCGGGCGGCCCTGCGCAACGGCCTCACCCCGGCCGAGATCAAGGAAGTGCTGCTCCAGGCCGCCGTCTACTGCGGCGTCCCGGCGGCGAACTCCGCGTTCAAGGTCGCCCAAGCGGTGATCCGCGAGGAAATCACGCCGCAGGAGTAGCAGGATGGAGGGATGACGACGACTGGCATCACGTTCACGAAGAAGTCCCACGCGTGCGTGCGTCTCGAAAAGGACGGACGCACCCTGGTCATCGACCCGGGCGGCTTCAGCGAGGACGACGCCGCGCTCGGCGCCGACGCGATCCTGGTCACCCACGAGCACCCCGACCACTTCGACGAGGCCCGGCTGCGCACCGGTCTGGAGGCGAACCCCGCCGCCGAGATCTGGACCCTGAAGTCGGTCGCGGACCAGATCTCGGCCGCCTTCCCCGGCCGTGTCCACACCGTCGGGCACGGCGACACCTTCACGGCCGCCGGGTTCGACGTCCAGGTCCACGGCGAACTGCACGCCGTCATCCACCCGGACATCCCGCGCATCACCAACGTGGGGTACCTCGTCGACGGCTCGGTCTTCCACCCCGGCGACGCCCTGACCGTGCCCGACCAGCCCGTGCAGACCCTGATGCTCCCGGTGATGGCCCCCTGGAACAAGATCTCCGAGGTCATCGAGTACGTGCGCGAGGTCAAGCCGCTGCGCGCCTACGACGTCCACGACGCGCTCCTCACCGATCTGGCCCGGCCGATCTACGACAACCAGATCGGGGCGCTCGGCGGCACCGACCACCTGCGTCTGACGCCGGGGGAGACCGCCGACCTCTGACTGTCAGTGCCGCCGGGTAGGTTGTGAGTCATGCGCATCGCGACCTGGAACGTGAACTCGATCACCGCTCGGCTGCCGAGGCTCCTCGCCTGGCTGGAGGCCACCGGCACGGATGTCGTGTGCATACAGGAGACCAAGACGACGGCCGAGGGCTTCCCCGCCGACGAGCTCCGCGAGCTGGGCTATGAGTCGGCGGTCCACGCGACCGGCCGGTGGAACGGCGTGGCGCTGATCTCCAAGGCGGGCCTCGAAGACGTGGTCAGAGGCCTCCCCGGCGACCCGGGGTACGACGGCGTGCAGGAGCCCCGCGCGATCTCCGCGACCTGCGGCCCGGTCCGCCTCTGGTCGGTGTATGTGCCGAACGGCCGAGAGGTCGGCCACGCGCACTACGCGTACAAGCTTGAGTGGTTCGAGGCACTGAAGGCCGCCGTCGCCGGGGACGCGAAAGGCTCCCGCCCCTTCGCCGTCCTCGGCGACTTCAATGTGGCGCCGACCGACGCCGACGTGTGGGACCCCGCGCTCTTCGTGGACTCCACCCACGTCACCCCGGCCGAGCGCGCCGCCCTCGCCGAGCTGCGCGGGGCGGGCCTGACGGACGTCGTGCCGCGCCCCTTGAAGTACGACCACCCGTTCACGTACTGGGACTACCGCCAGCTCGGCTTCCCGAAGAACAGGGGCATGCGCATCGACCTCGTCTATGGCAACGAACCGTTCGCCAAGGCCGTCACCGACGCGTATGTGGACCGCGAGGAGCGCAAGGGCAAGGGCGCGTCCGACCACGCGCCCGTCGTGGTGGACCTGGACGTCTAGCGCCCTCCGTCCGGTCCGGGCCGGTTCAGGACTCCAGCTCCCGCAGGTCGACGGAGTCCGCGAGCGCCGCGAGCCCCGCGTCCCCGGGGTGCAGATGGTCCCCGCTGTCGTAGGCGGGCCGGATGCGCGTCGGGTGCGCGGGATCGCGGAGCACCGCGTCGAAGTCGAACACGGCGTCGAAGTCACCGGTCCCGCGGAGGTAGGCGTTGACCGCCTCGCGCTGGGTGTCGGCCGCCGCCGTGCACAGGGACTCGCCCTCGCAGGGGGCGATCGTGGCGGCCACCACGCGCAGGTTCCGGGCGTGGGCGCGGTCGGCGATCTGCCGCAGGCCCGCGATCACCTCGTCCGCCGACGCGCCCCAGCGCACGTCGTTGACGCCCTCGAAGACGACCACCGTGCGCGCCGAGGTCTGCGCGAAGACGTCGCGGTCCAGGCGGTGCGGGGCGCTGACGCCGCCGGTGTCGGCGGAGACGCCGTCGCCGGGGTAGCGGTCGGCGGTGACGCGGTTGGCCGAGATGCCGTGGTTGAGGACGCCGTAGCGCGGCACGTCGGACTGGTGGAGCAGGCGGGTGGCGAGGACGTTGGGCCAGCGGCGGTTGGCGTCCTGCGTCGAGCGGACGCCGTCCGTGATCGAGTCGCCGAGCAGCACCACCGAGCCGGGCCCGCCGCTCACATCGACGCCGGTGAGCAGCGGCCAGGTCGTGATCGTCGAGGAGTAGGCCGCGGGGGAGCCGTCCGCCGCGTGGTCGCCGGGGGAGCTGACATAGGAGCGCTGGATGGCCTGGCTGTGCACGGGCGCCGTCGTCACCCTGCCCGGCAGATGGAAGCTGACCAGCAGATTGCTGTCGGCGGGGACGTCGAAGCCGAGCGGGTCGCTGTAGGCCTGGGCGCCCGCCGGTAGCTCGGTGCCCGTCCGGCCGCCGTGGAAGGTCAGCCGCCGCGGCACGCCCCGCGCCTCCGCCCCGGCCCGCTGCACCGCCACGGTGGCGCCGCCGATCCTGACCGGGGCCGACGCGAAGGTGTTGTCGAGCCGCACGCGGACCCGGGGCCCGCCCGCACTGGTGTGCACCACGAGCCGCACGGTCCGGTCGCTCCAGTCCCCGACCGTGGTGTACCCGGCGGTCGAAGCGGCCCAGCTGCCCGTCCAGCCCCGGACGGGCGACCGTACCGACAGGGCGAAGACATGCAGGTCCGTGGCGGCCCGGTCGTGCGGCAGGACCACCGAGGCGACCTCGCGCCCCCGGACGAGCGGCACGGTCACCACATACAGCCTGGCCTTCTCGGCGAGCTGCCCGCCCGGCGTGTTGACGTGCGGCAGGGCCACGGACTTCGCGGCGAGCGGGCCCGAGCGCCAGTCGGGCGCGGTGAGCCGGTAGCTGCCGCGCGAGCCGTCGCGGTAGCGGACCGTCCCGGTGCCGCTCGCCTCGCCGCCGGTCCCCGCGACCAGGAAGGCCAGGGCGTCCCCGCGCCCGCGCAGCCGTACGGACTGGCCGTCGGCGACCACGTTGTCCCGCTCGCCGGAGCCGCCGCGCGGGAACGTCAGCATCGCCCCTTCGACGCCCAGGGAGCGCCCCGGGGTCCAGCCCGCCGCCGCCAGGTCCTGCGCGGACAGCGAGCCGCCCGCTCCGTCGAAGTCCGCCTCGCCCGGCCGGGTGTCGTCGCTGACCGCCCGGTTGTCGAAGTGCCGCTCCAGGGGGAGCGGCCGGGGTCCGTGCGGAGCCGCGGCCTCGGCGGAGGCCATGGGGGCGATGCCGGTGAGGAGCGCGACCGTGACGGCCGCTCCCCGGAAACGTCGGCGCACGACGGACCCCTCCCGTGTCGGGTGGCCCCGCCGGACGGCGGGGCCGGGTGACAGTGACGACAGATGCTTAGTGATGACAGATGCACGGTGATGACTGATGCAGGGTGATGACAGATGCGCCATGAAGCTAAAGAGGTGTCAGAGGCGCGTCAACGCGTCGCGCGTGAACACGGCGCGAACTCACCTGTACGGGCCGGGTGGCGCTCTCACCGCTCCGTCGGCACGAGCCCCGTCTCGTACGCGAGGATCACCAACTGCACGCGGTCCCTGGCGTTCAGCTTCGCCAGGAGGCGGGTCAGATAGGTCTTCGCGGTGGCGACGCTGAGACAGAGCTCCTCGGCTATCTCGGTGTTGGAGAGACCGCGGCCCACCAGGGTCAGGACCTCGCGCTCGCGGTCCGTGATGCCCTCGACGGTGGCCGCGCGCGGCGGCCCGGCCGTGGGGCGCTCCGCGAACTCCCTGATCAGCCTGCGGGTGACGCTCGGGGCGAGCAGGCCGTCGCCGGAGGCGACCACGCGGATGGCCGTCAGGATGTCGTCCAGGGCCATGTCCTTGACGAGGAAACCCGCGGCCCCGGCGCGCAGCGCCCCGTATACGTAGTCATCGTCGTCGAATGTGGTCAGGACGACGACGTGCGCGGGCGAGGGCCCCGAGGTGATGCGGCGGGTGGCCTCGATGCCGTCCATGCCGGGCATGCGGATGTCCATCACGACGACGTCCGGGCGCAGCTCCGCGCAGCGGCGGACCGCCTCGTCGCCCGAGGCGGCCTCGCCCACGACCTCGATGTCGGGGGCGTCGGTGATGACCATGCGCAGGGCCGTTCGGACCAGGGGCTGGTCGTCGACGAGCAGGACGCGGACCGTCATCGCGCACCCGCCGGGGCGGGCAACGGCAGCCGGGCCGTCACACGGAAGCCGCCCCCGGGGCGCGGGGCTGCGGCGAAGTCGCCGTGCAGCAGTGCCACGCGTTCCCCCATGCCGACCAGGCCGTATCCGGGGCCGTGCGCGGGTGCGGCGGTGCCGCGGCCCTCGTCCTCGATGCTGATGGTGATCTCCTCGTCCCGGTACTCCACGGTCACTGTGCACGACCCGGTGGCCGCGTGCCGCACGACGTTGGTGACGGACTCCTGGACGATGCGGAACGCCGACAGGTCGATGTCGGGCGGCAGCGGCCTGCGCTCGCCGAGCCACCGCACGTCCACGCGGACCCCGGCGGCCGTGGTCGTCGCGGCGAGCCGGTCGACGTCCGCGAGCCCGGCGGCGGGTGCGAGCGGCACGGCCTCGGCGCCCCGTCGGCCCCCGTCCCGCCGACCGTCGCCCCGCCGGTCACCGTCCTCCTGGCGCTCGCCGCCCGGGTCGCTCTCCCGCAGTGCACCGAGCATCCGCCGCAGCCCCGCCAGTGTCTCGCGCCCCGCCGTCTCCACCGCGATCATCGCCTCGCGCGCCCCGGCGGGCTGGGTCTCCACGACCCGGGCCGCCGCGCCCGCCTGGAGGGCGATGATGCCGATGCTGTGCGCGACGGTGTCGTGCATCTCGCGGGCGATCCGCAGCCGCTCGGCGGTGACGGCCTGGGCCGTGGCCTGGGCGCGCAGCCGCTCGGTGTACGCGCGGGTCCGCCGCACGGAGTCGCCGAGCAGCCAGGCCACGGCGATGAGCAGGCAGTACGTCTGCCAGTCCGTCCAACTGCTCTCGATGGAGTGCGGGAGCCGGAAGGGCAGCCCGAGCGCCTGCCGCAGGAAGGCGAAGCCGGGCAGGGCGCCGAGCGCCAGGGCGGTGGCGCCGGCCCGTGCCCGGCCGCCCCGGGTCGCCACGACGAAACCCAGGGCGATGCCGAAAGCCACGTACTGCAGGAAGGTGATGGTCACTTCGCCGATCGCGAGTGTCGCGGCGTACGAGCAGACGATCAGCAGCGTGAGCGCGAGCAGGGGGCGGCGGCGGAGCAGGCGGCCCGCCCAGAGCGCCGTGCCGAGGGCGGCGGCGACGAGCGCCCACTCCCAGGGCGTCGGGCCGGGCTCGGAGCTGGTCGGCATCAGCGGGAGGCCGAAGTACGCGCGCGCGGCGACGGCCATGCCGAGCCACCAGGAAGCGGCGGCCCAGGCACCCGGCGACGCGTACGAGGCGAGGGATCTCACCGGCGAGACGGACATCCCGCGATCGTAGCCACGGACCCACGGCCGGTCATCGCCCCCGGGTCGTACAACCGGGGTCGACAGAGCCAGTACCCGAGGCCTCCGCCCCGCATGCCGGTGGGCCCGAGCCCTGCGCCCCGGTCGCCCCGCGTCAGCCCCTCCCGCCGTCGGAC
>NZ_JASKYR010000032.1:0-23840 GCF_041028215.1 Streptomyces flavofungini | reverse complement strand
GGCGGGGAGGCGGGTGATGCCGTCGTGCGGGACCCGGCTCCCCGTGTAGATCTGCCAGTCGGACCGTGGAGCCATCTTCAGGCACTCCCTCTCTTCGCCGGTGCCGTCGTCGGTGGAATGGCCGCGCTCCCCGCTCCGCCGGCCGCCGAGAGCGGCGGGTCTGGCCTGCCATCGCCGCCGTCCCAGAACAGCGTCAGACCGTGCCCGCAGTGCTCCGCGCCGCCCTTGTGCGGCGAACGGGCCTCCTTGCGCAGCCGCATGACCTCGACCGGCAGCGCGGCGGGGTC
This sequence comes from Streptomyces flavofungini, assembly GCF_041028215.1. Classification (GTDB taxonomy): domain Bacteria; phylum Actinomycetota; class Actinomycetes; order Streptomycetales; family Streptomycetaceae; genus Streptomyces; species Streptomyces flavofungini_B. Next base: position 23,553 of record NZ_JASKYR010000032.1, on the reverse strand, counting down.
CAGCGTGGCGACCGCGTCGAGCAGGCGGTCCAGGAACGTCCCGGGCGCGCAGTGCGCGTGGCTGCCGTCGGCGCAGGCGCGGCGCCGCCACAGCATGATCGGGACGCCGGTGTCGAGGGCCGCCGAGAGCCAGTCGTCGGCCGGTGTCGCCGCGTAGGCGAGGGCGCAGAGCTGCTCGTCGGCGTCGAGCCAGTCGTAGAACTCCTCGTAGTCGTACGGCAGTTGGCACCCGACGCGTTCGGGGCGGGTCTCGCCGCGGGCCCGCACGGTCGCCCAGCGCCGCCCCGCGAGGTGGGAGGCGAGCAGCGGTTCGAGGCGGTCGAGGTGGCGCACCACCACCGGGACCGTGCGCATCGGCCGGGGGCGCGCGGCGCCCGGCTCGTGGATGCGCCACTCCTCGTACGGTTCGCTCATCAGCCCCTCGGGCACCACGAACTGCAGCATCCAGTCCGTGCCGCGCACCGCCCCGACCTGTTCGGCGAGGAGCGCCTCGGTCTTCGCGCGCAACTGCTGGCGGCGGATGCGCACGGGCCCGGCCCGGCCCACCGGCACGCCGTCGACCACCGTCGACACCGAGAGGTCGAGGCTCGCGCCACGGGTCATCGACTGGGCGCGGAACACGATGGTCCCGGTGGGCGCGGTCGCCCGCGGCGCGGGGTCGCCGCCGGGTGCCGCCTCGTCGTACCGTCCGGGCATCCAGCGCCGCAGCCACGGCCCGGCGTCCACACCGGCGACGGCGCACAGCCCCGGCAGCAGCCGCAGCAGCCGGTCCTCGCCGGTCAGTTCCTCGCCGACATGGCGGATGGCGTGCCAGGGCGAGCGGAAGGCGGGCAGGGCGCGCCGGAAGGTGGGGAACGCGCGGCGCACGGCGAGCTCCAGGGTGCCGGGGTCCACGCGCACGCCGTCGAACAGGGCCCGCAGCTCCCGGCGCGGCGCCCGCGGCAGCCAGTCGAGCGGGAGGAAGTCGTCCAGGCCCTCCCAGTGGCAGCGGATGGTGTCCAGCGGCAGCATCCGCCCGATGTACCCCTCCTGGTCGCCGTCGAGGACCGCGTCGGTGACGATGCCGACGACGAGGTGGGAGCCCGGGTCGTAGACCGCGGCGCCGCTGAAGCCCTCACCGAGGCGCTGGAGGTGGGCCCGGTCCACGTCGATCTCCAGCCACTCCTGGCCGAGCAGCCGGTCGGCGCTGGTGCGCAGGGTGACGTGGGTGCCGTCCTTCTCGTGGCCGAACGGGAAGCCCAGGGCGCGCAGTTCGTGGGCCACCCGGCCCTTGACGGGGTTCAGCAGGTCGAGCGGGGCGAACGCGCAGGGCGTGACGGACAGCGGCTCGCCCAGTTCGACGACGGCCACGTCGCCCCGGTCGCCGAGGCGCCGCCAGTCGCCGGTCCACGCGACGGCCGCGCGCCGCGCCTCGGCGACGCCGGGCAGCGTCACCGCGACCTCGCTCAGCCCGTCGACCACATGCGCGCAGGTGATCAGCCGTGCGCCGTCGATCAGGACGCCCGCCCGCCTGTGGACGCCGTCGACCGTGCCGATCCGGGCACGCCAGTGCATGCCCGCCATTATTCGCCCCGCGCGTCCTGCCGTACGTCCGCCGGGGGCCCGGGCTCCTGTGGGGTTCCCCGGGCCCAGCTCAGCCTCACCACCAGGTGGCCCTCGGTGGCCGTCCGCGCGATGACCGCCCCCGCCGCCGCGCTCAGCTTCACGCCGAATTCGAGTTCGATCGCGTCGGGGTCGAGCGCGCGGTCGCGGAAGGTGCGCAGGGCGGACATCGCGGCGCCGCGCACATTGTGCAGGGCCGCTTCGAAGCGGCCCTCGACCTCGTGGATCTCGCCCTGGTCGCCGCGGCGCGCCACCGACCGGAAACCGGGGTCCCGGGAGTCCACCTCGACCACGACGGGCCCCTCGTCGGACTCCCACCGCATCAACTCGGTCACCGGGCGGTTCTCCCCTCGGGTCCGCCGGGGCCCTGACGGCCTCCGGCGCTCCCCCGAAGTTACGTCAACCAGGGCGTCGATACCGGCCGGTTGACGCGGTCAGCCGCTCTTGACCGCCACGTGGAGGGTCTGCGCCGTCAGCAGGAAGAGGTCCGGGCGGCGGTGCAGGCTCAGCGGGTCGCCCTCGTCCAGAAGGCGGTCCACGGTGGCGAGGTCGTCGGCGTCCAGGCGGTCCTCGTGCATCTCGCGGCGGCGCGTGAACTCCTGGACGACATGGGCACGGGCCTTCTCCGACAGCGGGGCGGGCAGGTCGAGGAGGAAGCTGCGGGTGGCCGCGTAACGCAGTCCGGCCGCGGTGAGGAGCGCGGGCCAGTCCTCCGGCGCCTCCTTAGCGCCGGGAAGTCCCGCGCGCATCCCGGCGAACCACTTCTCGTCCGCGGCCTCCAGGCGGGACTGCAGCCCGGGACGGCCGAAGCCGATGTCGCGGGGCAGGTAACGGGCGCTCAGGCCGCCCTCGAAGAGCGCGATCACGCCGCCGGGCGCGAGCCGCCCGGCGAGTGCGGCCAGCGCGGCGCCCTGGTCGCCGACGTGGTGCAGGGACTTGCAGAGCCACAGCAGGTCGGCGGTCGGCACGTCGTCGATGGCGTCGGGGAGCGCCGCGCGCACGGTGCCGAAGCGGTCGGCGAGGCCCTCGCGGGCGGCACGGGCACGGGCCTGCTCCAGGAGGGGATCCTCGGGATCGGCCGCCACGATCCGCGCCGTGGGGAACGCCTCGGCGAGACGGAAGGAGAGGGCGCCGGGGCCGCTGCCGACGTCGACGACGACGCCGGGCTCCGGTGCCCAGCGGCGCAGCCAGGCGGTGGCCTCGTCGTACATCGGGGCGGCGATGCCGGCGTAGCGCTCCAGCATCTCGCCCATGGCCGACCAGTCCATGTCACCGTCGTGGTGGTTACCGTGACCGTGACCGTGGCCATGTCCGTGGCCATGTCCGTGGCCGTGGCCGTGGCCCTCATGGTGCGTGTGCCCCTGTGCCTGCCCCTGTGCGTGCCGCTGTCCCATTCCCCTGCCGCCTTCCCGTTCCGCCCGTGGCTTCTGGACGGTCCCAGCCTGCGTCAAGTTCGCGGTTCTGGACCACTGACCTTGCCGGTTCGGCAAAGGAGCCACCCGGACAGGCGGCCCGGGCCGCGCCTCACACCCCCGGCGCCCGCTTGCGGAACGCCCGCAGCGCGAACAGCGGATCGGGGCGCGCCACGTCCTGGTCCGGCAGCCGCAGGAGCGCCGCCGTGAGGCGGCCCGCCAGCGGTCCGTCCGGCGGTATCTGCGTAAACCACCCCCTGCGCAGATCGTCGACGGTCGAGCGCGGCGAGCGGCCCTGCCCATGGCCGAGGAAGCGGGCCCGGCCCGCCGGAGCCATCCCGTGCTCGGCCGCGTACGCCTCGACGGCCTCGGCGCGGTCGACCGCGGGCCGCACCGGGCGCGGGGCGAGCGCGGCGTCGATGTCGCTGCCCACGTCGTGCGACGCGGCCTTGTCGACGGTGGTGACATAGACCCCGCCGGGCCGCAGGAGGCGCGCGCACTCGGCGACGACGGAGGCCGTCTCGTCGGGGCCCGGCAGCAGATGCAGCAGCCACACCGTGCAGACCGCGTCGAAGGAGGCGTCGGGGAAGGGCAGCCGGTGGCTGTCGCCGATGACGACGGCGCCCGGCAGCCGCGCCGCCGCCTTGTGCGCCATGCCGCCCGCCCGGTCCACGCCGGTCACCCGCAGCCCCGCGCGCTCCGCGAGCCGCCGGGTGACGAGACCGGTGCCGCAGGCCACGTCCAGGAGGGTGCGGGCGTCGCCGGGCACCAGGCCGAGGACGGCACGGGCGGCGGCCGCCGCCCGGGGTTCACCGCCGCGGGAGGCGTCGTACCGGTCGGCCTCCTTGCTGTAGTCGAGCATCAGGCCCGCGCTCCCGCGCCGTGCAGCGGAGCCAACCGCTCCACGCGGCGGGCCAGTTCGAGGTCGAGCTCGGTGACGGCGCCGCCCGCCGCGTGCGTGTTCACCGCGAGGGTCACCGTGTCGTACCCGAGGGTCGTCACGGCGTGGTGGTTCAGTTCGTCCTGCGTCCGCGCGATGTGGACGACCATGGCGGCCGCCGCGAAGTGCGAGGGCAGCTGGTACGAGCGGGTGATCCGGTCGTCGGCGAGGGCCCAGCCGGGGAGTTCGGCGAGGCGGTCCTCGATCTCTTTCGGCGAGAGCGGTTCGGGGGTCATGGCCCGGCTCCTTCGGCGTGCGCGTCCGCGGATCCTCCGTCGGGCTCTCCGCGAGGTCGTCCCACCTTGCCACAGCCCGGGTCGACTACCGTCTAGGTATGACAACCGCCGCGCCCGCCAAGGGGAACACCAAAGGCAAGGCCAAGGCCAGGAGCACCACCAAGTCCAGCGCCACCGGCGTGGGCCCGCTGCTGCGCGGCTGGCGCGAGCGGCGCCGCGTCAGCCAACTGGAGCTGGCCCTGCGCGCCGACTCCTCCGCCCGGCACATCAGCTTCATCGAGACGGGCCGGGCCCGCCCGAGCGAGGAGCTGGTCCTGCGTCTCGCCGACCACCTCGACGTACCGGTGCGCGACCGCAACTCCCTGCTCCTCGCGGCCGGTTACGCGCCGCGCTTCAGGGAGACCCCGCTGGAGGACCCCGCGATGGGCACCCTGCGCGAGGGCCTCGACCAGCTCCTGACGGGGTACGAGCCGTATCCCGCCCTGGTGGTCGACGCGGCGTACGACGTCGTCGCGGCCAACCGCGGCATCACGATGCTCACCGACGGCGTCGCGGACGAGGTCCTCGCGGCGCCCCTGAACGCGATGCGTCTCACGCTGCACCCGCGCGGCCTCGCCCCCAGAATCCGCAATCTGCGGGAGTGGCGGGGCCATCTCCTGCACCAGATGGAGCGGCAGATCGCGCTCCAGCGCTCGGACGCCCTGCGCGCGGTGTATGACGAGGTGGCCGCGTATCCGGTGGCCGATCCCGGGGTGGACGCCTTCGACGCGGGGACGGACGTGCCCTACTTCGCGCTGCCGCTGCGGATCGAGCACGACGGGCAGATCCTGTCGTTCATCTCGTCCATCTCGACGTTCAACACGCCGATGGACGTGACGGTCGCCGAGCTGGCCATCGAGACGCTGCTCCCGGCCGACCCGGCGACGGTCAAGTACCTCCAGACGCACATGGGCTAGCCCCCGGCGGACCGGGGCCTCGGCCGCCCGGTCCGCCGGGGTGGTCTCAGGCGCGCTCGGCCCGCCCCGCGCGCAGCGCCGCGTACTGGAGGGCGGCGAAGCCGCCGACCACCACGGCCTGCGCCGGAATCCACACCGCCCCCGCCACGGTCGGGGAGAACCAGACGGCGACGGCGACGACGCTGAGCACCGCCCACAGGGCGTTGACCTCGATCACCGCCCGCACGGCGAGCGTCGGGGGGCTCTTGCGGGCGGCGAGATAGCCGACGGCCGCGCCGTAGACGGCGAGGGCGACGCCGAGGGCGAGCAGCAGCCCGGAGTCGACGCCGAGCAGGCGCCCGACGGGTCCTGACGCGGCGGCGTAGGCGACACCGTTGCCCGCGGTCACGACCGCGTCCAGGGCGAGGAAGCGGCGCAGCATGGCGGTCGGTTCGGTGGTGCGGGCGAGGCCTGCGAGCGGGTACGTCGATGCCGACATGGCGGTCTCCTCCGTGCTGCGGGGAATGAGCGGTCATGGGTCCCGGAGCCGGTCCGGAGTGCGCCGGACCGGATCCGGTGAGACCACTCTGCCGGGCCTGCCGCACCTGGTCGATTACGTCTCAGGTAATGCCGCGACTCAGGTCCCCGCGGTCCCGCGCAACCCGTACGGCCCCTGCGAGAAGGTGCCGTGCACCGGTCCACCCTAGGTTCGGGTCAAGGCAGACCTAGGGAGCGCCCACGGTGACAGAGACGACCGAGCCCGCCGCCGCTCTGCTGCGGGCGGGGAAGTTCTTCCGGCGCGGCACCGCCGCCCCCGACCTGCACAGCGTGCGGCTGACGGGCGGCCGGGACGCGGACTCCTTCTACCGTGACCGCTGGAGCCACGACAAGGTCGTGAACTCCACGCACGGGGTGAACTGCACCGGGTCCTGCCGGTGGAAGGTGTACGTCAAGGACGGCATCATCACCTGGGAGACGCAGCAGACGGACTACCCGAGCGTCGGCCCCGACCGCCCGGAGTACGAGCCGCGCGGCTGTCCCCGGGGCGCGGCGTTCTCCTGGTACACCTACTCCCCCACCCGGGTCCGCTACCCGTATCTGCGCGGCGTCCTGCTGGAGATGTACCGCGAGGCGAAGGCGCGCCTGAAGGACCCGGTCCTCGCCTGGGCGGACATCCAGGCCGATCCGGAGCGCCGCCGCCGCTACCAGCGGGCGCGCGGCAAGGGCGGCCTGGTCCGGGCCACCTGGGACGAGGCTGTGGAGATCATCGCGGCGGCGCACGTCCACACGATCAGGACCTACGGTCCCGACCGCGTCGCGGGGTTCTCGCCGATCCCCGCGATGTCGATGGTGTCGCACGCCGCCGGGGCCCGTTTCATGGGGCTGATCGGGGCGCCGATGCTCTCCTTCTACGACTGGTACGCGGATCTGCCGGTGGCCTCGCCGCAGGTCTTCGGCGACCAGACCGACGTACCGGAGTCGGGCGACTGGTGGGACGCGGCGTATCTGATGATGTGGGGCTCCAACGTCCCGGTCACCCGTACCCCCGACGCGCACTGGATGGCCGAGGCGCGCTACCGGGGGCAGAAGGTCGTCGTGGTGGCGCCCGACTACGCGGACAACGCCAAGTTCGCCGACGAGTGGCTGCACCCCCACCCCGGCACCGACGGGGCCCTCGCCCTGGCGATGGGGCACGTCGTCCTGAAGGAGTTCTTCGTCGACCGGGAGACCGCGTTCTTCGGCGACTACGTGCGCAGGTTCACCGACCTGCCGTTCCTGGTGACGCTGACCGAGCGCGACGGGGCGTACGTCCCCTCGAAGTTCCTGCGCGCCACGGACCTCGGCGAGGAGGGCGAGGGCGGTGACTGGAAGACGGCGGTGCTCGACGAGAACACCGGGCGCCCCGCCGTGCCCAACGGCTCGCTCGGCTTCCGCTGGACCGAGTCCGGCAAGGGCAGATGGAACCTGGACCTCGGTGCCATCAAGCCGCTCCTGAGCCTCGCGGGCTCCCCCGTCGCCTCCGGCGTGGAGGTCGCGCTGCCCCGCTTCGACACCGAGGGCGGGGCGCACGGGCAGGGGCGCGGCGAGGTGGTGCGCAGGGGTGTGCCCGCCACCCGGCTCGGCGGCCAGGACGGGCCGCTGGTCACCACCGTCTTCGACCTGCTGCTCGCGCAGTACGGGGTGGCGCGCGAGGGGCTGCCGGGCGAGTGGCCCGCCTCGTACGCGGACGCCTCGCAGCCCGGCACGCCCGCCTGGCAGGAGGCCCACACCTCGGTGCCCGCCGAGAAGTGCGTCAAGATCGCCCGCGAGTTCGCCCGGACGGCGGAGAAGTCGCGCGGGCGGTGCATGATCCTGATGGGCGCGGGGACCAACCACTGGTTCCACTCCGAGACGATCTACCGCTCCTTCCTCGCCCTGCTCCAGCTCACCGGCTGCCAGGGCCGCAACGGCGGCGGCTGGGCGCATTACGTGGGCCAGGAGAAGTGCCGCCCGGTCACCGGCTGGGCGACGCTCGCGGGCGGCATCGACTGGGGCAGGCCGCCCCGGCAGATGATCGGCGCCGCCTACTGGTTCCTCAACACCGACCAGTGGCGCTACGACAGGTTCGCCGCCGACGTGCTCGCCTCGCCGCTCGGCGAGGGCCGCTTCGCGGGGATGACGGGCGCCGACTGCCTGGCGCTTTCGGCGCGCTCCGGGTGGATGCCCTCGTACCCGACCTTCGACCGCAATCCCCTGGATCTCGCCTCGTCGTCGGCGGACCCGGTGGCGGACGTGGTCGGGGAACTGAAGGCGGGCACTCTCAGATTCGCCTGCGAGGACCCGGACGCGCCCGAGAACTGGCCGCGTGTGCTGACCCTGTGGCGCGCCAACCTGCTCGGCTCCTCCGCCAAGGGCGCGGAGTACTTCACCAAGCACCTGCTCGGCACCCACTCCTCGCTGCGGGCGGAGGAGGCCGCGCCCGACGAGCGGCCCTCGACGGTGACGTGGCGCGACGAGGCGCCCGAGGGCAAGCTGGACCTGCTGGTGTCGCTGGACTTCCGGCAGACGTCCTCCACGCTTCTGTCGGACGTGGTGCTCCCGGCGGCGACCTGGTACGAGAAGCACGACCTCTCCACCACCGACATGCACCCCTACGTGCACTCCTTCACCCCGGCGGTCGACCCGCCGTGGCAGGCGCGCACCGACTTCGACACCTTCCGCGCCATCGCCGACCGGCTCAGCGAGCTGTCCGTGGAGCATCTCGGCGTACGCAGGGACCTCGTGGCCACCGCGCTCCAGCACGACACGCCCGGTGAGACCGCGCAGCCCGGCGGGACCGTCCTGGACTGGCGCAAGGGCGAGTGCGAGCCGGTGCCGGGGAAGACGATGCCGAACCTCGCGGTGGTCGAGCGCGACTACACCGCGATCGGCGCGAAGTTCGCCGCGCTCGGCCCGCTGGTGGAGGAGCTCGGGCTGCCCGCCAAGGGCATCGCGCTCCGCCCCGACCAGGAGGTCGAGGAGCTGAAGGAGCGCAACGGCGTCGTGCGCGGCGGCCCCGCCGACGGCCGCCCCGCCCTGGACACCGCCGTGAAGGCGGCCAACACCATCCTCGCCCTGTCGGGCACGACCAACGGGCGTCTGGCGACGCAGGGCTTCCGCACGCTTCAGGCGCGCACCGGCCAGGAGATGGCGCACCTCGCCGCCGAGCACGAGGGCAAGCGCGTCACGTACGCCGACACCCAGGCGGCGCCCGTACCGGTGATCACCTCGCCGGAGTGGTCGGGCAGCGAGTCGGGCGGGCGGCGCTACACGGCGTTCACGCTCAACACCGAGCACCTCAAGCCCTGGCACACCCTCACCGGCCGCCAGCACTTCTTCATCGACCACGACTGGATGCACGAACTGGGCGAGGCGCTGCCCGTCTACCGCCCGCCCCTGGACATGAACCGCCTCTTCGGCGAGCCACGGCTCGGCCCCGACGGCGAGAAGGAGGTGACGGTCCGCTACCTCACCCCGCACAACAAGTGGTCGATCCACTCCGAGTACCAGGACAACCTCTTCATGCTGTCGCTCTCGCGCGGCGGCCAGTCGATCTGGATGGCGCCGCAGGACGCGGACGCGATCGGCGTCAAGGACAACGACTGGATCGAGGCGGTCAACCGGAACGGTGTCGTCGTGGCGCGGGCGATCGTCTCGCACCGCATGCCGGCGGGGACCGTCTACATGCACCACGCCCAGGAGCGCACGGTCAACGTCCCCAAGGCGGAGACGACGGGACGGCGCGGCGGCATCCACAACTCCCTGACCCGGCTCATCCTCAAGCCGTCCCATCTCATCGGCGGCTACGCGCAGTTGTCATGGGCGTTCAACTACCTCGGCCCGACCGGCAACCAGCGCGACGAAGTGACCGTCATCCGCCGCAGGTCGCAGAAGGTGGAGTACTGACATGGCCCGTACCGGGAACGGACGTCGTCGCGTCATGGCCCAGATCGCGATGGTGATGAACCTCGACAAGTGCATCGGCTGCCACACCTGCTCGGTCACCTGTAAGCAGGCGTGGACCAACCGCGACGGCATGGAGTACGTCTGGTTCAACAACGTCGAGACCCGTCCGGGCCAGGGCTATCCGCGCCGCTACGAGGACCAGGAGAAGTGGCGCGGCGGCTGGGAACTGAACAAGCGGGGCGCCCTCAAGCTGAAGAACGGCGGCCGGATCAAGTCGCTGCTCGAAATCTTCTCCAACCCCAAGCTGCCGGAGATCAAGGACTACTACGAGCCCTGGACGTACGAGTACAGGAACCTCACCGACGCCCCCCTCGGCGACGACTACCCGGTGGCCGAGCCGCGCTCGCTGATCTCCGGCAAGCCGATGAAGATCGAGTGGTCCTCCAACTGGGACGACAACCTCGGCGGCGTGACGGAGAACGGGCATCTGGACCCGATGGTCGCCAAGACCAGGCAGCAGGCCGCCGACAAGGTGAAGTTCGCCTTCGAGCAGACCTTCATGTTCTATCTGCCGCGCATCTGCGAGCACTGCCTCAACCCCTCGTGCGTGGCGTCCTGCCCCTCGGGCGCGATGTACAAGCGCGAGGAGGACGGCATCGTCCTGGTCGACCAGGACCACTGCCGGGGCTGGCGCAAGTGCGTGACGGGCTGCCCGTACAAGAAGGTCTACTTCAACCACCGCACCGGCAAGGCCGAGAAGTGCACGATGTGCTATCCGCGCGTCGAGGTGGGTCTGCCCACCGTCTGCTCGGAGACCTGCGTGGGCCGTCTGCGCTACCTCGGGGTGATCCTCTACGACCCCGACAAGGTGACGGCGGCGGCCTCCGAGCCCGACGACCAGAAGCTGTACGAGGCGCAGCTCGGCGTCTTCCTCGACCCGGCCGACCCCGAGGTGCGCAAGGACGCCGAGCGCTCGGGGATCTCGCACGACTGGATCGAGGCGGCACGGCGCTCCCCCGTGCACGCGCTGATCAGCCGGTACAGGGTGGCGCTGCCGCTGCATCCGGAGTACCGCACCATGCCGATGGTCTGGTACATCCCGCCGCTCTCCCCGGTGGTGGACGCCCTCACCGAGACGGGGCACGACGGCGAGGACGCCGGGAACCTCTTCGGCGCGATCGACACCCTGCGCATTCCCCTGGAGTACCTGGCGGAGATCTTCACGGCGGGTGACGTCGGCCCGGTGCGGGCGTCCCTGGAGAAGCTGGCGGCGATGCGGGCGCACATGCGGGCCATCAACCTCGGGGACACGCCGGACGCGGCGGTGGCGGACGCGGTGGGCATGTCGGGCCGGGAGATCGAGGAGATGTACCGCCTGCTCGCCATCGCCAAGTACGAGGAGCGCTACGTCATCCCGACCGCCGCCGTCGCCGACGCGCGGCACCTGGAGGAGACGGCGATCCCCGACACGTGCAGCCTCGACCACCAGGACGGCCCGGGGATGGGCGGTGACGGGCCCTTCGGCCAGGACTCCGGCGGGCGCAGGCGGCTGCCGCTCGTCACCGTCGAGAACTTCCACGTCCTGCGCAGGCGGCAGACGGCCGACGAGGAGCCGAGCGCCGAGGAGAAGGCGAACGCCACCACCAAGGAGGAGGACCGGTGACCGGCCACGCCGTGCTCTACCAGGCCGCCGCGCTCTGCCTCTGCTACCCCGACGAGGAGTTCCACGAGCGGCTGCCCCTGATCGGGGCCGCCGCCCCGGCGGGACTCGACGGCTTCCTCTCCTTCGCCGCCGCGACGGAGCCGCGCGAGCTCGCCGCGCACTATGTGCGGATCTTCGACTTCAAGAACCGGCACAGCCTCTATCTGAGCTGGTGGCGGGAGGGCGACACGCGGCGGCGCGGCATGGCCCTCGTCCGCTTCAAGGAGGTGTACCGCGCGCACGGCCTGGAGTTCAGCGGCGAGGAGCTGCCGGACTTCCTCCCCGCCGTCCTCGAATTCTCCGCGCACGTGGGCCCGGAACTGCTCCTTGAGCACCGCAGCGGCCTCGAACTGCTGCGCCTGGCCCTGCGCGAGGCGGACACGCCGTACGCCGACGTCCTCGACGCGGTGTGCGCGAGCCTGCCGGGGCCCTCGCCGAAGGACCAGGCGGAGGCGCGGGCCCTCGCCCGGTCGGGGCCGCCGCGCGAGGACGTCGGCCTCGAACCCTTCGCACTCATCGGGGAGCACTGATGAAGACCCTGCTGTGGGGCGCCCTTCCCTACGTCGCCTTCGTGCTGCTCGTCGCGGGCACCGTCTGGCGCTACCGGTACGACAAGTTCGGCTGGACGACCCGCTCCTCGCAGGTCTACGAGTCCAAGCTGCTCAACATCGCCTCGCCGATGTTCCACTACGGCATCCTCTTCGTCCTCGTCGGCCATCTCGTCGGGCTGTTCCTGCCGATGTCGTGGACGGAGAAGACCGGCGTCAGCGAGCACACCTACCACCTGTTCTCGCTGTACGGGGGCACGGCGGCCGGGGCCTTGCTGGTCCTCGGCATCCTGCTGCTGCTCTACCGGCGGCGGACCAACACGCCCGTCTTCCGCGCGACGACCGCCAACGACAAGCTGATGTACCTGGTGCTGTTCGCGGCGATCGTGCTCGGCATGGCCGCCAAGCTGACGCATGCCTCCGGCGACGGCTACAACTACCGCGAGTCGATCGGCCCCTGGGCCCGCAGCCTGTTCACGCTCCAGCCCGACATCGACCGGATGACGGGCGTGCCGGTCCTCTACGAGATCCACGCGGTGGTGGGCATGGTGCTCTTCGCGCTGATCCCCTTCACCCGGCTCGTGCACATGTTCAGCGCACCCGTGCAGTACCTGTTCCGGCCGTACGTGGTGTACCGCAGCAAGGACCCGAGCCGGGTGGGCGCGCGCCCGGAGCGGCGCGGCTGGGAGCGGACGGGTTCCTAGGGCCTCTCGTCCTTCCCGCCCTTGTCGCCCTTGTCGCCCTTGTCACCCTTGGCCTGCTCGTCCTCGTCGACGATCTCGGCGTCCACCACGCCCTCCTCGGTGGACGCGCCCGGGGGCGGGTCCGAGGGCGCGCTCCGCCGCTCGCCGGATTTCCCCGCGCCCTCGTACAGGGCCTGGCCCAGCTTCTGGCTGACCGTGGCCAGCTTCTCGGCCCCCGCGCGCAGGGCCGCCGTGTCGTCCGCCCTGTTCTTGAGGGTGTCCCGCAGCTCGGCGGCGGCGGTCTCGACCTCGTTCCGCGTCCCCTCCGGGACCCCCGCGAGGCTCTCCGCGCTGTCCTTGAGGAACTTCTCCGTCTGGTACAGGAGCTGCTCGGCCTGGTTGCGGGTCTCGGCGGCCTCGCGCCGCTTGCGGTCCTCCTCCGCGTGCTCCTCGGCCTCGCGGACCATGCGGTTGATGTCGTCCTTGGGCAGCGCGGAGCCGCCCGTCACAGTCATGCGCTGCTCGCGTCCGGTGGCCTCGTCCTTGGCCGAGACGTGCATGATGCCGTTGGCGTCGATGTCGAAGGTGACCTCGATCTTGGGGACGCCGCGCGGGGCGGGCGGCAGCCCCGTCAGGTCGAAGACGCCGAGTTTCTTGTTGTACGCGGCGATCTCCCGCTCGCCCTGGAAGACCTGGATGCCGACCGAGGGCTGGTTGTCCTCGGCGGTGGAGAAGGTCTCCGAGCGCCGGGTGGGGATCGTGGTGTTGCGCTCGATGAGCCTGGTCATGATGCCGCCCTTGGTCTCGATGCCGAGCGACAGCGGCGTCACGTCCAGGAGCAGTACGTCCTTGACGTCGCCCCGGATCACCCCGGCCTGGAGGGCCGCGCCGAGCGCCACCACCTCGTCGGGGTTGACGCCCTTGTGCGGGTCCTTGCCGGTGAGTTCCCTGACCAGTTCCGTGACGGCGGGCATCCGCGTCGAGCCGCCGACCAGGATGACGTGGTCGACGGATGAGAGCTTCACGCCCGCGTCCTTGACGGCCTGGTGGAAGGGCTTCTTGCAGCGGTCGAGCAGATCCGCGGTCAGCTCCTGGAAGCGGGCGCGGGTCAGCTTCTCGGCAAGGTGCAGCGGGCCCTCGGCGGAGGCGGTGATGTAGGGCAGGTTGATGTCGGTCTCGCTGGACGAGGAGAGCTCGATCTTGGCCTTCTCGGCGCCCTCGCGCAGGCGCTGGAGCGCCATCTTGTCCTTGCCGAGGTCGACGCCGTGCGCGTTCCTGAACTGCCGCACCAGGTGCTCGACGATCCGCTGGTCCCAGTCGTCGCCGCCGAGCTGGGTGTCGCCGTTGGTCGCCTTCACCTCGATGACGCCCTCGCCCATCTCCAGGAGCGACACGTCGAAGGTGCCACCGCCGAGGTCGAAGACGAGGACGGTCTGGTCCTCGCCCTTGTCGAGGCCGTAGGCGAGGGCGGCGGCCGTGGGTTCGTTGATGATGCGCAGGACGTTCAGGCCCGCGATCTCGCCGGCCTCCTTGGTGGCCTGGCGCTGGGTGTCGTCGAAGTAGGCGGGGACGGTGACGACCGCGTCGGTGACGTCCTCACCGAGATAGGACTCGGCGTCGCGCTTGAGTTTCTGCAGGACGCGCGCGGAGAGCTCCTGCGCGGTGTAGCGGGTGCCGTCGACGGAGCCGCTGTCCGGGAAGCGCCAGCCGCCGTCGCCCATGTGGCGTTTGACGGAGCGGGCGGTGCGCTCCACGTTCGTGACCGCCTGCCGCTTGGCGACCTCGCCCACCAGGACGTCCCCGCTCTTGGCGAAGGCGACGACCGACGGAGTGGTGCGCGCGCCCTCGGCGTTGGCCACGACGGTGGGCTCACCTCCCTCCAGCACGGCCACCACTGAGTTCGTCGTACCGAGATCGATCCCGACCGCACGTGCCATGGTCCAGTCCCTTCCGCCGCGAGCTCATGTCCCCCGTGTCCAGGTCTACTCCGCTCTCCATCACAAAACTTGAGCGGCACCTTGTCAATGCCCCAGTACGACAATGCCCCGGACGCGACGGTGCCGCCGTCCCCGGGTGGGGCGGCGGCACCGTCAACGGGCTGCGCGTCAGGCCAGCTTGGCCGAGAGCGTGATGGTCGTGCCCGAGAGCGCCTGGCTGACCGGGCAGTTGGCCTTGGCGTCCTCGGCCGCGGAGGTGAAGGCCGCCTCGTCGAGGCCCGGCACCTCGCCCTCGACGGTGAGGTGGATGCCGGTGATGCCGGTGCCCGGCTGGAAGGTGACGTCGGCGGACGTGGTCAGGCGGGTGGGCGGGGTGCCCGCGCCCGTCAGGCCGTGCGAGAGCGCCATGGAGAAGCAGCTCGAGTGCGCGGCGGCGATGAGCTCCTCCGGGCTGGTCTTGCCGTTCGCCTGCTCGGCGCGCGACGGCCAGGACACCGCCTGCTCGCCGATGCCGGACGAGTCGAAGGTGACGGTGCCCGAGCCCTCCGTCAGAGAGCCTTCCCAGACCGTGTGCGCGGAGCGCGTGGTTGCCACGATGCAGTTCCCTTCGGTGCGGTTCCGTGATCGGAAGTTCCGTGGCCACCACCCTATGGCCTGAAAGGCGGCTGGGCAGGGCGCGTCCGCGGTGACACCTTGAGGCCCCCTCGCGCTCAGAACGAGGAGATCCTCCCAGGAGGTATGGCCATGCGCATGAACTACTCGGACCGCGGTCCTTCACCGCTGGAGCCGGAGAAACCGGGGGCGACGGGCCAGCGCGACTCGACGTTCGGCTGGTGGGGCGCCTTCAGCATCCAGAAGTTCGTCAACCAGGCGACGCTCTACCACACGCACGAGGACGCCACCGGCTGGCTGGCGTACCTCCAGCAGTTCTACGACCGCAACTTCTGGTTCGCCGACGGCGGCGCGCAGGTCTGGGCCTACGAGGAGACCTACGACAACTGGCAGGACCGCTACGGCATGGACGCGGTCGTCGCCGTCTACCACTCGGGCCACGGCGGCATGGACGGCAACGGCGTGTTCTTCGCGCCGCTCGGCGCGGTCTGGGACGGCCGCAGCGACGCCGTGTCCAACCGGATGGCGCTCGGCAACGAGAAGGCGAACTACGTCTTCTGGTCGACCTGCGACTCGCTCAAGGTCACCGGCGGCCACTCCCCCATCCGCACCTGGGCGGGGCCCAACATCGGCTTCCGCATGATCTTCGGCTTCGAGACCACCAGCATCGACAGCGGCGACTACGGAAAGAGGTTCTGGGAGAAGTGGCGGTCCGGGCAGACCTTCTGCGACGCTTGGCTCAACGCGTCCTGGGACATCTACCACGGCCAGGCCCCCTCGGTCGCCGCGGTCGGCACCACCCAGGCCGAGGCGGTCGACCGCCTCAACACCGAGCGGAACTTCTACCGCGAGCACGTGCCGGACACCTGGTACGCGTGGCGCTGGTACTACGCCCGCCAGGGTCTTCGGGAGCCGCTCACCCAGCTGCCCGGACAGCGGCAGATCATCCAGCTCGCGCCGCGCGACCCGGGCGCCGAGCTGGGTTCGCTGGGGCGGCTCGCCGACTTCCCCTCCGCGGCGCTGCAAGAGGTGCAGGTGGAGCGGCAGGGGGTGCTCAGCGCCTCCTCCGGTGACCGCGTGATCTCCACCTCGCCGCACGGCATCCGGTGGGTCAGGCTCGCCGAGCCCAACCACCGCAACACCCAGCAGCTGCCGACCGAGCGGGCGGTGGAGGCGGCGCGCTCGTTCGCCGAGCGGCACGCCGGGGGCGCCGAGCTGGTCGTCGACAGCGTGCACGACCTGATGCAGAACTCCGGCACCAAGGACGGTTCCGAGGTCGGGCGCCCGGTCTCCCTCCAGACACACGTGACCTTCCGCCAGGTCTTCGGCGGCGTACCGGTCATCACGCCGGGCCGCGGCCTGATCCGCGTCGGCCTCGACAACGACGGCACGGTCGTCCAGGCGCAGCTCGCCACCCGCGAGGCCACCGGCGTCACGCGCGAGTCGAGCACGGAGGTCGCACCGCCCGCGCCCAAGGGCGGCAAGGCGGCGGCGCCGCCGCTCGAACGCGATCCGCGCAAGGCGCTCGACGCGGCACAGCGCAGGCTGCTCGCGCACCTGGCGGCGGTCACCGCCGACGACCAGGACCGGGGCGCGGCCGAGCGGCGGCAGCCCGAGGTCAAGGACGTCCCCGGCACCTTCGAGGTCGGCTACGAGCTGGAGGGCAACGAGGCGTACCCCGCGGCCCGCAAGCTGATCGAGATCGGCACGCGGGACAGCATGTTCAAGACCCGCCGATGGGTGGTCGCCCCGCTGGCGCGGTAGCCGTCAGCGGCCGGGGAGGGTGGCGGTCCGCCGCTTGCGGGCCGCCATCACCGCGTAGACGAGCACGCCGACGAAGAGGAACAGCACGCCCTGGTAGACGGCCGCGTAGCCGGAGCCGCCCACCAGCCACATCGAGAAGGCGAACGCGAGGGCGGCCAGGACCCCGTCGCGCACCAGGCGTCCGCGGTGCACCCGCTCGCGCTGTCCCGACAGGAGGAAGTACAGCTGCGCGGCGGTGGCCAGGAGGTAGGGCACGGTCGCGGTGAACGTGGTGATCAGCACGAGCGACTCGAAGACGCCGCCGGAGCCCGCCGTGTAGTTGTAGACGGTGAGCAGCGAGGCGAGGACGACGGTCACCGCGACACCGGCGGTCGGCACGCCCCGCCGCTTGCGCCCGAAGGCGGCGGGGAAGAGCCCGTCCCTGGCCGCCGCGTAGGGCGTCTGGGCGCTCAGCAGCGTCCAGCCGTTGAGGGCGCCGACCATGGAGACCAGGGCGGCGCAGGCGACGGCGGTGCCGCCCCAGGAGCCGCCGAACATCACGTCGACCGCGTCCGAGAAGGGCGCCGTGGAGCCCACCAGCTTGTCGTGCGCGACGGTGCCGAAGACGGCGAGGGTGCCGAGGAGGTAGACCAGGGCGGCGCCGAGGGTGCCGAGGATGGTGGCGCGTCCGACGTTGCGCCGGGGATCGCGCACCTCACCGGCGCTGACGGCGGCGGACTCCACACCGAGGTAGGAGAAGAGCAGGATCGCGGCGGCCGCCGAGACCGCGCCGACCGGGCTGTCGTCGCTCGCCCGGAAGGGCCCGAGGTTGCCGCTGTCGAAGAAGAAGAGCCCGCCGACGGCGACGAGCAGCAGCGGCAGGAACTTCAGGACGGTGGCGACGAGCTGGACCGCGCCGACGTACCGGGTGCCCGCGAAGTTGGCCGCCGCGGGCAGCAGTTGCAGCACGAGCGCGGCGAGGCAGGCGGACCACTTGTGGTCGTTGACGGGCATGAGGACGTCCAGGTAGCCCACCGCGGCCACGGCGAGGGCGGCGTTGGAGACCCAGGTGGTGATCCAGTACGACCAGGCGGCCAGGAACCCGGCGAAGTCGCCGAAGGCCTCGCGGGCGTAGACGTAGGGCCCGCCGGTGCGCGGGTCGCGCTCGGCGAGCCGCCCGAAGACGAGCGCCAGGGCGATGGCACCGGCGGTCAGGACGCCGAAGGCGACGAGGCTGATGGTGCCGAAGGGGGCGACGGAGGCCGGGAGCAGGAAGATGCCGCCACCGATGATGTTGCCCATCACGAGGCAGGTGGCGATGGGAAGACCGAAGCGCCGGGCGTGCCTGCTGGGCGTCGCTCCCTGGTCTTCCGCGAGTCCTTCCGTGAGTGCTCCCGCGGGATCTCCGGCGGCCGGACCCGACTGCGGTGCGGTTCCGGTCTCGTGCATGGGGTGGTGCGCCTCTCGTCGTGCCGTCGCGCCCGGGATCGCCGGGCGCAAGACATGGTCGGGCACGGCGGGCGCCGCTCAAAATCAGCGCGTTTTGTCCTGCCGGGCCGGGTCGGCGGCCGCAAAAGCTGTGCCTTCGGGGGCCCGGGACGGCGATTCGTCCACCGGAACGGATGCTTCCGCCGCGGGGGCCGCCGTGGCCCCCGAAGCCCGCAGGGGTATCTCGGGACCCACGTCCTCGCCGAGCCAGTCGCGCAGGACGCGGTGGATACGCTCGGCGCCGACGAGCTGCCGGCCGTCCGCCGCCGGGTCGGGCAGCGCGAGCGGCGAGAGCAGGAACGGATGGGACTGCGCCCCGCCGAGCCCGCCGTGCGAGCCGATCTGCTCCTCGAAGGCGAGCACCTCGCCCTCGTCCGGGTCGTACCAGGAGTTGACCATGATGTCGGCGGTGTGCGGGAAGCCGTCGGTGCGCCGGACCGCCTCCAGGGCGCCGGGCCCGAAGTCGGTGAGCGGCCCGAGGTCGGCCGGTTCCTCGTCGAGGTAGACCTCCGCCCCGCGCGCCCCGAGCACCAGCGCGCCGCGCTCCGCGTCGCGTACGAGGAGGAAGCCGATCCCCGGGTGGTTGGCGAGGGTGGGGAGCAGCGCGGGATGGCGCAGGTCGATCTCCTCGCGGGTCATGCGGTGCGGCACGTCGGGGAAGGAGACGAGCCCCAGATTGCCCGAGGCAAGGACGACCGGCTCCGCGCGGCGGGCGGGCCGCCGCTCGTCGGCGCCCTCCTCCACGGGCCTGCGCAGCGCGGCCCGGACGGCGGCGCGGGCCTCGGCGCCGCTGTGCGTGCGCTGCGCCCTGCGCGGCACGGGCAGCCCGCAGCCCGCCCTGACGAGGTCGCCGAGGGTGAGGCCGTAGCGGGCCCGGAAGGTCTCGCCGGGGCTCTGCCCGTGGTCGGAGAGGACCACGATCCGGTAGACGCGCGGGGCGTGCTCGGCGACCTGTTCGAGCAGCGCGAGCGAGCGGTCAAGGCGCCGCAGGACCTTGTCGGTGTCCTTGCCGCACGGCCCGGAGTGGTGCGCCACCTCGTCGTAGGCGACGAGGTCGGCGTAGACCGCGCTGCGCCCGGCCAGCATGTCCCCGATGACGGCGGCGACCACCACGTCGCGCTCGACGACGGTCGCGAAGGCGCGGATGAAGGGGTAGAGCCCGCCCCGGCCGACGCGCGGGCGGCGCCGCTCGGCGCGGGCGCGCAGGGACTCGCCGATCTCCCTGAAGACCTCCGCGACGAAGGAGAGCGCGGTCCTGACCGCGTTGGCGGGGTCGGAGAAGTAGGCGAAGTACCCGGCGCGGGAGCGGTTCTCCCTGCCCCGGCGGGCGGCCACCGAGAGGACGAGGGCGAGCTGTTCGGCGCCGCCGCTGAAGAGGTTGCCGCGGCTGGCGCCGTCGACGGTGAGCAGACCGCCGTCGCCGGTGTGCTCGACGGCGCGGCGCTGGAGCTCCACGGCGGAGGAGGGCCGGTTGCTGACCATGACCTCGCCGGTGTCCTTCTCGTACCACCGGAAGGCGGGCACGTCGTGGTTGGAGCCGTGCAGGATGCCGAGCTGGCTGGCCCCGGTCTGGCTGGACCAGTCGGTGCGCCAGGGGGTGAGGCGGTGCGTGGCGCTCACCCCGCCCTCGCCGAGCCACCGCCCGAGGGTGGGCATCAGGCCCTTGACGACGGCGGCGAGCAGGACGTCGTGCCCCACTCCGTCGAGCTGGATGAAGACGGTGCCGGGGTGGGCGGCCCCCGCGTCCCGCTGCCCGCCGCGGCGGCGTCTGCGGTCGGCCAGGCGGTAGAGGCGGCGGCGGTAGGCGTCGTCGTCCCGGACGGCGAGCGCGCCGCCGGTCGCCGAGGCGACGGCGGACATCACCGCGGCGACGACCACGGCGGTCTCCGGGCCCGACTCGCCCCGGCCCTCGGGGATCAGGCGCAGGGCGAGCAGCAGCAGCGAGCCGTTGAGGAAGAAGGCGAGCAGGCCGAGCACGAGCGCGGGCACCAGGAGCAGGGCGCGCACGAGCAGCGGCCACACCAGCGCGGAGAGCAGACCGAAGGCACCGGCGCCGAAGGCGGCGGTGACGGCGATGCGGGTGGCGCTGTCGCCGCTGTCGGACTGGAGCTTGAAGTCCGGCAGGATGCCCGCGAGCACGAGCATCGTCAGTGTGCTGACGGCCCACACGGCGACCACCCGCCACGCGGCGCTGCCGAGCTTGCGCCATCGCCCCATCGGGCCTCTCCTCTGCACGTTTCCCCGCAAATCGAGCCCTCAGCCTGACACACCCCGGCCACGGCCCCGCGCGCGGAACCGCTCAGCGGCCGTCGTACCCGGCGGTCGGCATGGAGAGCCGCCGGTGCACCCGCGCCTTCATCTGCGCGTCGTACGCGGGCTCGGCGAGGCCCGCGGTCTCCACCCGCACCCCCCGCCGCGCGCACTCCGCGGTGAACTCCTCGGGGCAGCGCAGCGCCTGTTCGAGGACTCTGCGGCTCGGTACGACGAAGAGGTCCACCAGGCCCGCGTCGACGTCGCCCCACAGGACCAGGTGGTCGGCGCGCAGCCCCCGTACGACCAGTTCCCTGGTGATCACGTACCCCTGGGCGGCGGCCCACCGGGCGCACATGGCGTGCTGGCTGCGCGAGTCGACCAGGAAGGGGTCGGCCTCCAGCTCCTCGAGCGGCACGAGGCTGGCGATCGCCGCCGCGCGCACCACGTCGGCGGGGCCGCCCCCGTGATCCTCCATGGCGTACCCCTCACCCTCGGCGTAGCCGATGACCCTACTCCTGGCCGTAGGCTCGGAGACAGTCGCCATAAGGAGGAACCGGGTGCCCGTCGAGGTCACATGGTGGGGCCACGCCACTTGCACGGTCGAGGACTCGGGGGTCCGCGTCCTCACCGACCCCCTCTTCGCCCGCCGCCTCGCGCACCTGCGGCGCCGCAGAGGCGCCCTGCCGCCGCCCGAGGCGGCCGTCGCCGACGTGGTGCTCCTCTCGCATCTGCACGCCGACCATCTGCACGTCCCCTCGCTGGCCCGGCTCGCGCCCGGCACCCGGGCGCTCCTCCCGCGCGGCGCGGGGCGCTCGGTGCCCGGACTCGCGCGCAGGCTGCCGCAGCTGCGCTTCACCGAGGTCGTGCCGGGCGACAAGGTGGAGGTCGACGGCCTGGTGATCCGGGTGGTGTCCGCGCTCCACGACGGACGGCGGCTGCCCGTGGGGCCGCAGCTCTCCCCCGCCCTCGGCTATGTGCTGCACGGCGAGGCCCGTACGTACTTCGCCGGGGACACCGGGCTCTTCGAGACGATGGCGGACGAGGTCGGGGACGTCGACGTGGCGCTGCTCCCGGTCGGCGGCTGGGGGCCCTGCCTCGGCCACGGCCACCTGGACGCGGGCCGCGCCGCCGAGGCCCTCGCCCGGCTCGCGCCGCGCAGCGCGGTCCCCGTGCACTACGGAACGTACTGGCCGATCGGCATGGACGCGGTGCGCCCGCACGAGTTCCACGCGCCGGGCGCGGAGTTCGAGCGGCACGCGGGGCGGCTCGCCCCGAAGGTGACGGTGCACCGGCTCACGCACGGCGAGAGCGTGCTGCCGGAGGTGGCCGGATGAGGCTCGCGGTGGTGACGCAGATCCCGCCGGAGAGCACCCAGCAGGCGCTCGGCTATCCCTCGCTGTTCCTGCTCGTGGCGATCGGCGCGCTGGTGCCCGTGGTGCCCACGGGCGCGCTCGTCAGCTCGGCGGCCGTGGTGGCCCTGCACCAGACGGCGCCGTTCTCGCTGCTCGTCGTCTTCGCCGTGGCGGCGTTCGCGGCGTTCCTCGGCGATGTCGCCCTGTACTGGCTCGGGCGGCGCGGAATGCACTCGAAGAACGGCTCGCGCTGGCTGGAGGCGCTCAGGGACCGGGCGCCGGAGGAGCGTCTCGAACAGGCCCAGGCGAAGCTGAAGGACCACGGCGTGCTGGTCCTCGTGCTGTCCCGCCTGGTGCCCGCGGGCCGCATCCCGGTGATGCTGGCCTGCCTGCTCGCCAAGATGCCGCTGCGCCGGTTCGCCCGCGGCGACATCCCCGCCTGTCTTGCGTGGGCGCTGACGTACCAGCTCATCGGCATCCTCGGGGGCTCGCTCTTCAAGGAGCCGTGGGAGGGCGTCGTGGTCGCGGTCGTCCTGACGCTGCTGGTCAGCCTGGCGCCGGCGGCCTGGCGCAAGGTCAGGCGGGCGCACGCCTGACCGTGCGCCAGGGTGCCGGCGGGCGCCCGCCTAATCTCCGCGCACGGGCTCACCTGCGAGCACCCGGGACGCTCCCACCGGCAGGTCCCACAGGTCCTCGCGGGGGCGGCCCGCGCGCTCCCAGGCCGCCCGTACGCGGGTGAGCGGTTCGAGGACCGGCTCCGCGGAGAGCAGGAAGGTGCCCCAGTGCATGGGCGCCATCCGCCGCGCTCCCAGGTCGGCCGCCGCCCGGACGGCCTCCTCCGGGTCGCAGTGCACGTCGCGGAGCCACCAGCGCGGGTCGTAGGCGCCGATGGGCAGGAGGGCGAGGTCGATGCCGGGATAGCGGGCGCCGATCCGCTCGAACCAGTGGCCGTAGCCGGTGTCGCCCGCGAAGTGGACGCGCTGCCCCCGGGCGTCGGTCAGCACCCAGCCGCCCCACAGCGTGCGGCAGGTGTCGAACAGGCCCCGCTTGGACCAGTGGTGCGCGGGCACGAAGTCGAACCGCACCCCGCCGAGGTCCGCGCCCTCCCACCAGTCCAGTTCGGTGACGCGGCGAAAACGGCGCCGGGCGAACCAGCGGCCGAGCCGCGCGGGCACGAACACCGGGGTCTCCCTCGGGAGCCGCGCGAGGGTCGGGGCGTCGAGGTGGTCGTAGTGGTTGTGGCTGATGACGACCGCGTCGACGCGCGGCAGCGCGCTCCAGGCGACGCCGACGGGGGTGACGCGGGCCGGGGTGCCGAGGATTCTGCGGGACCAGACGGGGTCGGTCAGGACGGTGAGGCCGCCGATGCGGATGATCCAGCTCGCGTGTCCGGCCCAGGTGACGGCGACGGTCGCGGCGTCGACGCGCGGCAGCGGGCCCGGCTCGAAGGGCAGCCGCCGGATGTCGTCGAGGCCGTCGCGGTGCGGGCGCAGCGCGCCCTCGCGGGCGAACCGCGCGAAGGCGCGCAGGCCGGGCAGCGGCGCGGTCAGCCGGTCGSSGGCCGCACGGTCCTGCTCGTCACGCACGTCACGCCCATCAAGACCCTCGTGCGCCTCGCCCTCGGCGCCCCGCCGGAGTCCATGTTCCGCATGGAGCTCTCGGCGGCCTCGGTCTCGGCGGTGGCG
>NZ_JASKYR010000319.1:0-8307 GCF_041028215.1 Streptomyces flavofungini | reverse complement strand
GTACAGATACGGCGGCGTGTAGATCTCGATGCGCTGCTCGAACTCGCCCGGCTTGGTGTTCGCCGCGTCGGCGTAGAGCGAGTCGGAGCCGAAGAACATCACGCGCCCGTCCGGCAGCAGGATCGAGCCGGAGTGGTAGTTGCGGCCCACCTCGGGGTCGGCGACCCGCTTCATCTCTCCCGTCCTGGCGTCGTAGATGCGCGCCTGGTGGATGTTGGAGTCACCGCGCCCCCGGTAGTCCTCGGAGCCGCCGGAGATCAGCACGGTGTCGTCGGGCAGGGTGGATATCTGCGGGTAGCGCGTGCCCTTCTCCAGTTCGGGTCCGTCGGTGAACCTCGGCTCGTCCGCCTTCAGGTCGACGACCCGGGTCTTCCTGCTCGACTCCTTGGACTCGCCGACCCCGCCGCCGCCGACCACCATGTACTTCTGGCTCTGGGCGGGCGGCAGCTCCACCGTGCCGGAGGTCTCCAGGAGCTTGTTGTCGCTGAGGCCGGGGATGCCCTGCCACTTGTTGGTCCGAAGGTCCCAGATACCGGGCTTGCGGCCGACGTCGTCGGGGCCGTAACCCGCGTTCGATCCTGAGTAGAAGAGCTTGCCGTCGGCCATCTGGAAGATCGCCGGGTAGGTCGGGAACTGCCGGATGCCCTTGGTGTACGTCCACTTCCTGGTCTTCGGGTCGTACACCTCGTTCTTGCCGGGGACGAGCTGGCCGATCTCGTCGAGGCCGGAGGTGGAGAGGACCTTGCCGTCGCTGAGCGTGGTCAGCGTGGGGTACCAGCGCGCCTCGTTCATCGGGTCGACCTTGATGTACCGCTCGGCCACCGGGTCGAACTCGAAGGAGTCCTTGATCCCCTGGAAGTCCTTCTTGTCCAGGGCGAGCTTCTGCGCCATGCCGTAGACGTTGCGGGTGTCGGAGCCCTTCAGACCCTGGATGCGGTAGTTGTCCTGGGTGCCGGTCTCGTACTTGGTGCCGCTCTTCTGCGCCTCCACGTAGACCCGGCCCAGACCGGGCTCGGTGCGCAGGAACCTGCCGGTCTGCTTGTCGAAGACCTTCTTCGCCTTCTCGACGAGGATGTTGTCCTTGGAGACGAAGGTCTTGCCGTTCTTCTTGCCGGTGAACTTCGTGCCCGCCGGGATCGTCTTCGGCTCGTCGGGGTCCTCGTTGTGGACGATCATCAGGCCGCCGGCCTTGGTGATGTCGCCCTTCAGCTTCTCGTAGCGCTGGGTGCCGCCCGCGATCAGCAGATTGCCGTTGCCGAGCTGGGTGTGGCCCGTGCAGAAGAGGTCGGTGGGGGTCGGGATCTTCTTGATGGTCCCCTTGACCGGGTCCCAGAGCCGGGTGTCGAACTTCTTCTTGTCGAAGTTCTTCTGGTTGTTGCCCGATCCGGCGACGAGTAGCACCTTGCCGGTGTGCAGCAGGGCCGCGTGGATGGTGTTCTGGCGGTACTCCTCGGGGAAGTCCACGACCTCCCAGTGGCCGTTGTCCGCCTTGTACTCCGGCTTGTTGATCTTGTAGTCGTGGTACTTCTCCGAGCCCACGCGCCACAGCCAAGGGCCGTTCATGCCCGCCAGCGCGAGGACGACCGCCGCGCCTATCGCGATGCGGCGGGCGCGGCGGCGGCTGGAACGGTCTTTCATTTCTTACGTCCCCCAAGGGAAATCTGCATGGTCTGGTCGGGCGATGCCCAGGTGGGCTTCTGCTGCGGCGCGTGCGGGGCCGCGTGCCGTCCGCGCGGCGGAACCGGCGGCCCGGCCTGGGGCAGGGGCGCGGTGGCGTCGCGCGGCAGCGAGGCCGCGGGGTCCGCGGCGGGCGGCGGTCCGGAGGGTCCCGTACCGGCGTCGGACCGGGGCTTCTTTTTGTCCTGGCGCATGCCCCAGCGCCACGCGAAGATCGGCGCCGCCGTGATCAGGAGGGCGAACGTGGCCCAGGTGATCATCGCGGGGTGGGAGTGCCCGTACACGAAGGAGGCGGCCATCGAACCGCCGAAGACCAGAATGAAGAACAGGTGGATGCGGAAGGTCCCGAACAGGGTGTCGGGGCTCGCCGAATCGCCCTTGGGGGTCACCACGAACTTGCTCTTGCGGCGCAGGGCCGCGTCCAGGATCGAGCGCGCGTAGATCGGCGCCGAGAGGGCCGACATCACCATGCCCGCCACGCCGCCGGAGCCCTCGGGCTCGTGCGGCGAAACGTTGTGGCGGCGGTTCCAGATGTAGAGGCCGATCTGGAGCGCGGAGGCGTTGCCGTACAGCATCAGCCAGATGGTCGGGTCGATGTTCACGCCGGACGCGCCGAGGCCCAGGAACAGCGCGCAGCTCAGCGCGGCCAGAATCCAGTTCATGGCGGACATCGGGTAGAAGATGACCATCATCGTGTAGTTGAAGAGGCGGCCCGGGGGCAGCGAGAACGGTGCCTTCCAGAACTGCTTCAGGATCGTCTCGTAGGTGCCGCGGGACCAGCGGAGCTGCTGGGTGAAGAAGTCCGTCCAGGCGTTGGGGCCCTCGCCGACCGCGAGCACGTCGGGGGTGTAGACCGACTTCCACTTCTTGCCGGTCCTCGGGTTGGTCGCCCGGTGGATCTCGAAGCCGGTCGCCATGTCCTCGGTGATCGAGTCGTACAGGCCGCCGATCTGCTTCAGGGCCCTGATGCGCACCGCGTTGGACGTGCCGACGAACATCGGGGCGCCGTACGCGTTGCCCGCCCGCTGGATCAGCGCGTGGAAGAGGAACTGCTGGGACTCGGCGGCCTTGGTGACGAAGTTGTCGTAGTTGCCGTAGACCTGCGGGCCGATGACGAAGCCGACGTTCTCGTCGCGGAAGAAGCCGAGCATCCGCTCCAAGTAGTTCGGCATCGGGACGTGGTCGGTGTCGACGGAGGCGAAGTAGTCGTAGTCGTCGCCGTGCGCGTCGAGCCAGGCGTTGTAGTTGCCGTGCTTGGTCTTGGCGCGGTGCGGGCCCTTGGCCATGTTCCACTTCGCGACGCCCTTGCGGGAGAAGTGGTGCACGCCGAGCCGTCGGCAGACCTCCTTGACCTCCGGGTCGTCACCCTCGTCGAGGAGCCAGACATGCATCAGACCGCGGTGGCGGATCTTGACCGCGGCCTCAAGGGTCTTCGTGACCATCTCGATCGGCTCCTTGCCGGGCACGAACGAGGTGAGGAAGGCGACTCTGGTGCCCGTCTCGGGCACCACGGGTATCGGGTCACGGGCGACGAGCGTGGCGTGCGCGTTGGAGAGGACGTTCATGCAGCGGAAGAACTCGATCAGGCCGATCGATATGAGCATGACGATGTCGAGGACGGGCAGCCAGTCGTTGGCCACGTAGTCCCGCTTCGTCCAGTGCTCGGGCTGGAGCAGCCAGCCCAGCAGCACGAGCGAGAGCAGCGGGGCCGCGCCCAGCATCAGCGCGGCCCGCACCTTGTGCGGCTCCTGCGAGAGCAGCGAGCGGTACTTCACCGTGTACGGCTTGTTCGGGTCCGGCTGGGTCAGCGGGCCCGCGAGCCTGCTGTAGTGCTCGTAGTCGTACCGCGGCAGGGTCTTCCTGATTCTGCGGAATCCGCCCGTCCGGTGCGACACGGCCCTGAGCTGAGTCGTCTCTGACGGATCGTTCTGCCGCGCGCCCGTCGGCGTCGACGTCATGAGTCATCCCCCCGCGCGCGGTCGTCCGCGCGTTCGTTGGTCCTTCCGCCCGCTCGGGTCCCCTCCGACCCTCGCCGACGCATCAGTGGCAGGCGTCGTCACTAAGACTTGGAACGACTACCTTCCGGTTGCATGATGCCCCCCTAGGCATCGCGACACGAACGGGACCCCCATCCCTGTCTTGCCGCGTGGACCGGCCGGCCCCCAACTGCCCCGCAACGTACGTCTCATGAAGGCCAGTGCCTCCCGAACAGGGTTCTACGCCCCAAGGCATGATCGCAAGGGCGATACAAGGGGTTTACCGGTCATACGAGCGATTTGAGCGCTCTGCCGGGACAGGTGTTCCCAAACGGGTTCGAATGTTACCGAAGTGCTCCCTTATCGCCCGCTCCGCCCGCTGGGCGTCCCCCGAGCGGACGGCCTCCAGGATCTCCCGGTGCTGCCTACAGGTGACCTTCGGGTCCTGCGGCACGTCCACGAGATCCGTGCGGACCTTGTGGAACGCGTCCCAGAACGCCTCCAGGACCTCGCCGAGCAGCGAATTGCCGAGGCCGCGGTAGAGCGTGGCGTGAAAGGCGCGGTCGGTGTCGGCGCGCACGCCTCCCTCCCCGGCGGCGGCCTCGGCCTCCATGCGCTCCACCAGGGCGTCCAGGTCGGCGAGGTCGGCCTCGGGGACCCGGCCCGCGAGGCGCGCGATCAGGCCGGTCTCCACGGCTTCGCGCAGCTCCAGGAGCTGGAGCAGGCTGTCCTCGCCGCGGTAGTGGCCCGCGACCGTGCGGAAGGCGAGGCCCTCGATCATCGGCGCGACCGACATGGGGCCGACATAGGTGCCGAAACCATGCCGGATCTCCACGATGCCCATCGCCTGGAGCGCCTTGAGGGCCTCCCGTACGGAGTTCCTGCTGACCCCGAGGCGTTCCATCAGCTCCGGCTCGGTGGGCAGCGGGGCCCCGGAGGGCAGCCTGGAATCGATGATGAGCTTTTTGATCCGCTCCTGGATGTCGCGCGCCATGGCGCAACGGTAGCGGTAGGTGTACGACGAAGGCCCCCCGCGTGAACGGAGGGCCTTCGCTGTCTGTGCGCCGCCAGGGACTCGAACCCCGGACCCGCTGATTAAGAGTCAGCTGCTCTAACCAACTGAGCTAGCGGCGCCTGCTGACCTGGAGAACTCTACCGGATGTGCGGGGGTGCTCCGGACCACGCGCCCGGCGCGCGGCCCCCGCCCCGGGCCCCGTCGCCGGTCCTCGCGCGGGGCCCGCCCGCCGGGTCCTCCATCATTCGGACCGTCAACATGCGACATTGCCCGACCGTTGCGAAACTGACGCACGTGCAGATGCGCGAACCATTCTCATCGGCGTCCCCGGAAAACCGAATGCGGCCCGCTCCGGAATTCGAGGAATTCGATCCCGGGAGTCACGTATGGGACCCGGGCACGTATGAGACCCGGGCACGTATGCGACCCGGGCACGTATGAGATCGAGGCACGTATGAGGCGGAGGCACGGATGAGTGCGACGGCGGCTTCACGGTCCCGGGCCGACCAGGCCCCCGAAGGTCCGGCGGACCCGGCGGACCCGGCGGCGGGGGAGGTGGCAAGGCCACCGCAGGGCGTGCGGGTGATCCACAGTGAGGCGACCACCGAGATTCCGCTGCACCTGCTCTTCCGGGACGTCCCGGACGACACGGAGGGCGTCCCGCTGTCGCCCGCCGCGGTGCGGCGCGGGCGGGGGCAGGTCTCCGGGGAGCAGCCCAGGGCGGCGTGGCAGCCGGGTCCGGCCCGGCAGCCCGGTGCCGCTCGCCCGGCACCGTTCGTACGGTCCGTGCCCGAGGTCGACGTGGCCGTCGTCGAGCGGCGGGCCCGTGTGCTGCCCGGCGTCGCCGGTGTGCTCGGCGGCTGCGCGGGCGTCGCGGGCTGCGGGCTCTCGCTCTGGTGGGCCGGGGTGCTGCCCGAGCCCGCGCTGCGCCTGGCCGGTCTGTCCGACGGTGCGGGCGCCGGGCTCGGGGCACGGCAGTGGGCCTCGCTCGCGGGCTCCGGCACGCTCGGCCTCTTCGGCTTCGGCGGCCTGGCGCGGGGCAGGGCGGGCAGGGCGTGGGTGCTCGGGCGCTACCGCGGCACCGTCCGCCGCACCGGCCTGCTCTGGGTGAACCCCCTGCTGCTCCGCCGTCGCGTCGATGTGCGGCTGCGGCACTGGCGGAGCGAGCCCATGCCGGTCGTGGACCGCGGCGGGGTCGCGCTGCGCGTCGTCGTCCTGGTGGTGTGGCGGGTGCGGGACCCCGCGCGGGCGACGCTCTCCGTCGAGGACCACGAGGAGTACCTGCGGGAGTGCGTGGAGGCTACCACCGCCCGGGTCCTCTCGCGGCTGCCCGCCGACGCCTTCCAGGAGGACGGGCAGACCCTGCGCGACGCCGACGCGGTCGGCTCCGCGCTGACCCGGGCACTGGCCGCCGACGCCGAGGCGGTCGGCGTGCAGATCTTCTCGGCGCAGCCGACCCGTATCGAGTACGCCCCCGAGGTCGCGGAGGCGATGCAGCGCCGCAGGGTTGCCGCGCTCGACGCGCTCGACGCACGGCACCGCGACACCGCCCTGTCCTCGGTGGCCGACTCGGTCGAGGACACCGTGTCGCGGCTGACCACCCGTGGCCTGGTGAAGCTCGACGACTGTGCGCGCAAGGCCCTGGTGCAGGACCTGACGGTGGCGTTCCGTGCGGGCCAGGGGGAGCGGACGTGAGCATCGCCCCGCCTCGGCGGCCCCCGGGGCGGCCCCGGCCGACCTGGCCGCCGGCACCCGGCGGCTGACCGGGCCACGGCCCAACGGCAGCTCCGGCAGGTGAACGATGCGGATGGAACGTCTCCGTGATTGGTATGGACATGTTCAACTCACGGCAATAATCTGAGCTTGGTCTAGACCGCAGCGCGCGCACGTCCCACGGAACGTCATACGTCACGTCCCCCCGGAACTCCCCACGTTCGGTCAGGAGCTGCAATGCGTAACAAGAAGATGTATGCGGCGCTGGTGGGCCTCGGCACGGTGGGCGCGTTCGCGCTCTCCGCCGGTGGTGCCAGCAGCCACGGATACACGGATCTGCCCGCGAGCCGGCAGATCAACTGCGCCAAGGGCGTGGTCGCCAACTGCGGGAACATACAGTGGGAG
Organism: Streptomyces flavofungini; assembly: GCF_041028215.1. Classification (GTDB taxonomy): domain Bacteria; phylum Actinomycetota; class Actinomycetes; order Streptomycetales; family Streptomycetaceae; genus Streptomyces; species Streptomyces flavofungini_B. The sequence continues at coordinate 1,521 of NZ_JASKYR010000319.1, read as the reverse complement.
CCGCAGAGCGTCGAGGGCCCCAAGGGCTTCCCGGCGGCGGGTCCCGCCGACGGCAAGATCTGCTCGGCGGGCGTGGGCGGCTTCAGCCAGCTCGACGCGCCCAAGGCGCCGAACGGCAGCGCCTGGCCGACCACGCAGGTCAGCGGCGGACAGAACTACACCTTCCGCTGGCAGTTCACCGCGCGGCACCGCACCACGGACTTCAAGTACTACATCACCAAGCAGGGCTGGGACGAGAGCAAGCCGGTGACCAGGGCCGCCCTGGAGACCACGCCGTTCCTCACCGTGCCGTACAACAGCCAGCAGCCGCCCGCGACCCTCTCGCACAGCGGCAACATCCCCGGCGGGCGCAGTGGTCACCACGTGATCGTGGCGGTCTGGACGGTCGCGGACACGGCGAACGCGTTCTACGCCTGCTCCGACGTCCGCTTCTAGACGCTCACCGGTTCCGAGCGCTCTCCGGCGGGAGTCCGCCGGTCAGGACTCCCGCCGCGCTGTCGCGCGGACGCCGCGCACGCCGTGCCTTCCCCCTCGCACCCGGCGTGCGCGGCACCACCCGTACCGGATGGACCGCCGTCTGCCCCTCCACATCTGACGGCACGTCATCTACCGTGCGCGGCCATGGAGACTGTCGCGGAACTGGTCCTGGCGCGATGGGGCGACCACCGCACCGGCCTGCGCTTCGAGGGCGGCGAGCTGAGCCACCACCAGGTGGCGGCGGGCGCGGCGGCCAGAGCCGCGCTCCTCGGCGACCTGCTGCCCCGGCGGGGCGAGCCGCACCTCGGCGTGCTGCTCGACAACACCCCCGAGTACCCGCAGTGGCTGAGCGCGGCGGCGCTCGCGGGCGCGGCCGTGGCGGGCCTCAACCCCACGCGGCGCGGCGCCGAACTGGCCCGCGACATCCGGCACACCGAGTGCCGCGTCCTGGTGACCGAACGGGCGCACCTGCCGCTGCTCGACGGCCTCGACCTGCCGGGCGTACGCGTCCTCGTCACCGGCACGGAGGAGTACGAGCGGCTCCTCACCCCCTACGCGGACGCCGCCCCGCAGATCGCGCCGACGGTCACCCCGGCGACACGCATGCTGCTCTACTTCACCTCGGGATCGACCGGCGCCCCCAAGGCGGCGATCTGCACCCAGGGCCGCCTCGCGGCGGCGGGGCACTCGCTGGTCACCCACTTCGGCGTCCGGGCGTCGGACACCCACTACATCTGCATGCCGATGTTCCACGGCAACGCGGTGATCGCGGACTGGGCGCCCGCCCTCGCGGCGGGAGCGGGGGTGGCGCTGCGGGCCCGCTTCTCCGCGTCGCGCTTCCTGTCGGACGTGCGGCGGTTCGGCGCCACCTACTTCACCTACGTGGGGCGGGCCGTGCAGTACGTCCTCGCCACGCCCGAGCGGCCGGACGACCGGGAGAACCCGCTGCGCATGGGCTTCGGGACCGAGGCGGGGGCGGTGGACGCCGCCCGCTTCGAGCAGCGCTTCGGGGTGCGGCTGGTGGAGGGGTACGGGTCCTCCGAG
>NZ_JASKYR010000318.1:0-8989 GCF_041028215.1 Streptomyces flavofungini | reverse complement strand
GCATAGGCCCCGCCCGCGGAGACCAGCTCCTCGTGCGGACCCTGTTCGGTGATGCGGCCTTCCTCATCACGACCACACGGTCCGCGTCATGGGCGGTGTGCAGCCGGTGGGCGATGGAGATGACGGTGCGGCCACGCAGCACACCCGCGAGCCCTGGTCACSSRGRMGCCGCCCAGCGTGACCGTGCCGGTGCGCGGCTCGTGGATGCCCGTCAGGATGCGGCCGAGGGTCGACTTACCGGCGCCCGAGGGTCCGACGATGGCGACACGCTCGCCCGCGCCGGTGCTCAGCCGTACGTCCTCGATCACGTCGTGGCCCTCGCGGTAGGCGAAGCTGATGCCCTCCGCGGCGAGCCGGTCTCCCTCGGGCCTGCGGTCCGGAACGTCCTTGGGGGCGGGCCCCGCCCCGACGCCGATCAGCCGGGCCAGCGAGGCGTCGCCGACCTGCAACTCGTCCAGCCAGCCGAGGAGCTCGTCCAGCGGGTCGATGACGGCACGGGTGTAGAGGGTCGCCGCGGTCACCTCGCCGAGACTCACCCAGCCCTCGATGTAGAACAGGCCGCCGAACAGCAGCGTGGCGGCCACCGGCAGGATGTAGCCGAAGTCCATCAGCGGGAACCAGACGCTGCGCAGGAACAGCGTGCGGCGCTCCGCCCCGTTGGCCCGTACGACGTCCTCGTCGGTGCGGCGGACCCGGGCGCCGGAGCGGCGCAGCGACTCCACGGTGCGGGCGCCGGTCACCGTCTCGTTGAGCCCCTGGGTGAGGTCGGAGTAGGCGGCCGCCTCGGCGAGGTACGCCTCCCTGGCGCGGGCCAGGTACCAGCGGGTCGAGAAAAGGATGAGCGGCACGGCGACGAGGCACGGCAGCACCATGACCGGGCTCGTCACGATCAGGGCGACCAGCGTCAGCGCCACCGAGAGGCTCGCCACCAGGATGGACGGCGCACCCATGCGCACCGCACGCGAGAGCGAGTCCACGTCACGGGTGCTGCGGGTCAGCAGGTCACCGGTGCCCGCCTTCTCCACGGTGTGCAGGGGCAGCGAGAGGACCCGCCGGACGAATCCCTCGCGGATGTCGGCGAGGACCAGCTCACCGAGCTTGGCGCCCTCCAGACGGGCGGTGCGCGTGAACACGCCCTGGACGAGGAGGAGTCCGGCGATGGCCAGGACGGTGACGTCGACGCGGGTGGTGGTGATGCCCTTCTCGACCTGCTCGACCAGGTTTCCGAGGAGGGCGGGCACGACCAGGCCGCAGGCGGTCGCGAGGACGAACCAGAGGACGGTGCGGGTCAGCAGCCCGGTATGGCTGCGCACGAGCCCGCGTACGTGACGGCGGACCGTCTTCGCGTCGGCTACCGGAAGACTCACTGTGCACTCCTCTGAGGGCGGCTTTCCGAAGGGCGGGGGACGGTGCTGGTCACGTCTCCTCCCGCAGGACGACGGAGGTGTACCGGGACGTGCCGGAGACGAGCTCACGGTGCGTGCCGGTCACGACGACCTTGCCGTCCTCCACATAGGCGACCTCATCGGCCTGGTCCAGCAGGAGCGGGCTGTTGCTGACGACCACCGTCGTCAGTTCCGACCTCGACTTGTGCAGCCGCTCGGCGATGACCGACTCGGTGTGCGCGTCCACGGCGCTCGTCGGGTCGACCAGGACGAGTACCTGCGGCCGCGCGGCCAGGGCGCGCGCGAGGCGCAGCCGCTGCTGCTGGCCGCCCGAGAAGGAGGAGCCGCCCTCGGACACCACGGTGTCCAGGCCCTCCGGCAGCGCCTCGATGATGTCCTCGGCGTTGGCGTCGTGCAGGGCCTGCGCCCGGATCTGTTCCGTCCGGCCGCCCAGGTCGTCGGCCAGCACTCCGGAGAAGAGGGCGTCGTTGTTGCGGGCCACGAGGACGAGGTCGCGCACCTGTTCCAGCGGGAGCGACTCCAGGGGGACGCCGCCGACGGTCACCTCGCCCTCGGCGTACCGGCCGAGCCGCTCGGCGATCTCCGCGCCCTCCTCGGGGGTGGCGGCGGCGATCGCCGTGAGCAGACCGGGCCTGACCCGCAGCCCGGAGGTCGCGTCGTACAGGTCGGGCGCCTCGGAGAGGCCGGTCCGCGCGGTGTCGGAGGTGGGGTCGGGCTCAAGGGCCAGCACCCGTACGACCCGCTGCGCGGCCACATCGGCGCCGACGAGGGACTGCACCGCCGAGGTCGCCGTGCGCATCGGCAGCATGAGGAAGGCGGCGTACCCGTAGGCGGCGACGAGGTCACCGGCCGAGAGGTCGCCGCCGACGGCGAGGCGGGCCCCGATCCAGACGACCGCCACCACGAAGATGCCGGGCAGCAGCACCTCCGCGGCGGGCAGCACCGATTCGACCTTCGCCACGTGGACGCCGGCGTGCCGCACCCGCTGGGAGTCCTTGCGGTAGCGCTCGCCGAAGGCGGCCTCGCCGCCGATGCCGCGCAGGACCCGCAGACCGGACACGATGTCCCCGGCCCGGGACGTCAGGTCGCCCTGGAGATCACGGTAGGTGCCGATGCGCTTGTGCAGGGGGCTCAGCAGCGGGCCGGTGCCCGCGAGCAGGACGGGGACGCCGATGAGCACGAGCAGGCCGAGGGTGACGGAGGTGGAGAGCAGCACCACGGCGACGAGGACGACGGTGACCGCGCTGCCGATGCCGCGGGCGACGGCGCCGGGCAGGGCTCCGATGCGGGTGATGTCCGCCGTGCCGATGGCGACCACCTCGCCCGCGGAGACCTTCTTGGGCAGGGTGGCGCCCAGGCGCACGGAGTGGGCGGCCACGAGGCGGAACGTCAGGTAGTTCGCCTTGAGCCGGCCGATGGTGTCACAGCGGTGGCGCAGCACGCTGCCGACGGTGGTGACCAGGGCGAGCCCGATGATGACACCGGTCCAGGCGAGCAGCCGGTCGGTGTCCTTGTCGGAGACGGCGTCGATGGCCCGGCCGATGGCGAACGGCGTCAGGCCCATGCTGGCCATCCACAGGCAGCCCCAGAACACCCCGAGGTACAGCGTGGTCGACTGCCTGCCGATCAGCCAACGGAGATAGCTCCTGGGTGAGCGGAGATCTGGATCTCCCAGCTCGGGCAGCGGATTGTTGCTTGGCAATGCGGTTTCCTTCGGGATTGTCCCGCCCCCGGCGAGCGGCCGGGGCGGTCAGAGGGACTGAGGGTTCCTGCGGTCGGGCGGCGTGCGGTCGAGCGGTCGGGCGGCGTGCGGTCGGGCGGTCGCGACGTGCGGGTCGGGAGGCGCGGGGAGCGCCTCCGCTTCAACTGCGGTTCGCCAGTTGGTCCGTGGCGAACCTCTTCAGTTCGGAGGTGACGAGATCGGGAGCTGCGAGGTGGTAGAAGTGGTCGCCCGGAAAGGTCCGCACGGTACTGGGCCCCGTGGACCACGCGTCCCACTTGCGGATGTGCCCGTCCGTCACGCCCGCGTCGTCCCGCCCCCGCCACGCGGTGAGCGGGCAGCGCAGGAGGGGGTCCGTCTCCGGCGGGCTGTAGGAGTCACAGAGGGCGGCGTCGCCGCGCAGGGGCCGGACCACCGCGGCGGCCAGTCTGCTGTTGGCCGCGACGGCCGCGGGCACGGCGCCGTCGGCGACGAGTCCGGCGACGATCTGCTCGTCGGTCAGCTCGGGCGTGTCGGACGGTTCGCCCTGGTCGTCCGGCGCCCGGCAGGCCGAGGCGACGAACCCCAGGGGCCACCGCCCGTGTTCGAGGCCGAGGACCCGGGCCAGCTCGTACCCCACGAGGGCGCCCATGCTGTGGCCGAAAACGAGATAGGGCAGATCCAGCCGCCTCGCGAGCTCGGGGACCAGCTCGTCGAGCACCTGTGCCATGCCGGTCGCGGGTTCCTCACGCCACCGGTTCTCGCGGCCGGGGAGCTGTACGGCGAGGAGCGCCGTGCCGGGACCGAGCAGCTCCTGCCAGGTACGGAACTGAAACGCGCCGGAACCCGCGTGGGGCAGGCACACCAGTACTGCCGTCGCGGTGCGCGGGGGGTCCCACTCCACCAGAGGTCCGGGGCTCACCGTCATGGGAGCGGGCCTCAGGCCCGCACGCGCGCGGCTCGCGGGGGCATGGGTCCGCTGGGCCGCCGTCGGTGCGGCAGGGGCCGGCCTACGACGGACACGTGAATGTGACGCTTCTGAATGGCAGACACACTGTTTCCCTTGTCGGTCGAGGTGACGTTCAGCGAGCGGGAACGGTCCGTGCTCGGCGGCCGGACATGACATCAACGGCGGACGCGGTATCGGGAGTCGACGCGGTATCGGGAGTCGTGGAGACGGTCGGCGGGCCTGCCGCACGGATGCGAGCGTGAATCGAAAATACGCGTGTCCCCCTGCTCATCGCCAACATTCTTATCACGGAATGGAGTTGTGTCGGCAAGAGGCAATTACTCGCCCTGCCGCGGTGATCCGCGTCCAAGTCGAACAGGAGGATGTTGCCCTTCATGGCCACCACTTCAAGCCCCGCGCGCTGTGCTGTACGTCACATGGTTGCACTGTGTCGTCACATGATTCACTCTGGCCAGGAAGTCCAGGGTCAGAGGTCAAGTCGACCTGGAGCCTTGCCGACGGGGGATGTTCGACGTAAGGAGGAGTACCTCTGGTCGGCCAGCGCGCACGGAGACCCCAATGCCGCTGAAGAGGCGTCCAGAACCCTGCTCCCGACCGGGGTGCGGGGTGAGCGCGTGAAGTCTTCGTGGCGATACAGCGCGACGGGGCCGAGGGGATGTGTGCATGGCGCAGGACGAACGTGGCGTAGCCGTGATATCGGGTGCATCGTCGGGATTTGGCGAGAGAATTGCCCAAGTATTGTCCGAGCAAGGCTACTTGGTGGTGGCGCTTGCCCGCCGAGCGGACCGGCTGAAGGTTCTCGCGGAGCAGGACCCCACGGGGTCGATCCTCCCGGTGGTCGCCGACGTGCGGGACCGCGAGGGCCTGGCACGCGCGCTCGACGAGCTGCCTCCGCCCTTCCGTGACATCTCGGTGCTGGTCAACAACGCCGGTCTCTCCCGGGGCTTCGGGCCCCTTCAGTCGGGCAGCGACGACGCCTGGCGCGAAATGATCGACACGAACATCACCGGTCTGCTGAACGTCAGCGGCCTGGTGCTGCCCCGGCTCATCGCCCGCGGTGCCGGGCACGTGGTGAACATCGGTTCGATCGCGGCCACCTACCCCTATATGGGCGGCAATGTCTACGGCGCCACCAAGGCGTTCGTGCACCAGCTCTCGCTGAACATGCGCGTCGACCTGGAGGGCACGGGCGTCCGGGTGAGCTGCGTGGCGCCGGGGATGGCGAGGACCGAGTTCGCCAAGGTCCGTTTCGACGGCGACGAGGAGCGCGCCGACGCGCTCTACGCGGGGCTCGAACCGCTCTCCGCCGACGACGTGGCGGAGACGGTCGCCTGGTGCCTGGCGCGACCGCCCCACGTCAACATCAACATGATCGAACTGATGCCGTCCGAGCAGCACTTCGGGCTGGGCTTCGCCGGAAGCCCGCCCGCGTCGCCGGGCGCCGCGGATGACGCGTGAGACCGCCGTGCGGGCCGCCGCCTCCCGGAGTGTGAGAGCGGACGACGGACTCGTCGCGAGAGCCGCTCGCCCCGAGGACATGGAGCAGATATCCGTCCTGTCCGCGCCCTTTGTCGCGGAAGGACTGCTCGTCGCGCGTCCGCCGGACGAACTGGCGGACAAAGCGCATGAATTCGTTGTCGCCTGTCAAAGTTCTCGTCTTGTCGGCTGCGCGGGTATGGCACCGACCGGAAGCAGTCTGGTCGTATATAACCTCTGCATTGCCGCCGATTGGCAGGGCAGGGGAATCGGCCGCCATTTGGTCGGCCTCGCCGCGAATATCGGCAGGGAGCAGGGGTATCACTCCCTGCTGGCCCTGACCCGCTGCGGCGGGGATTGGTTCGGGAAGCTGGGGTTCTCGAAGGTCAAGGACGGCGAGACCCACGATGAATGGCGCACCCTCTTCCGGCCCGGCCGGAAATCAAGCCTCTATCGGTTGGGACTCGTCTCCGAGCAGTCAAGAGACTCGGGCTTGTCCGCGTGCTTGCTCAAGCAGACCAAGGAGTGACACAGTTGATAATCTGCGGGTTGAAACTCACGCACGACGGTGCCGTCGCCCTGCTCGACGACGACCGCCTGATTTTCAGCGTCGAGATGGAGAAGTTGGGAAATGGTCTGCGCTACAGCACCGTCTCCGACTTCAGCCTGATCCCGGGAATCCTCTCCGACTTCGGCTATAAGCCGGAGGACGTGGACGAGTGGGTTATCGACGGCTGGGACGGCGACGTGTCGGGCACCGTCGCCCTGCTCGACCAGGGAGTACCGACGGAGGTCGTCGTCGGCCCCTACCGGGAGTCGGAGGCATGCCCCGCACTCGACGCCCCCAGCGTCTCGGGCACGTTCCCGATGGACGGCGACACCCACCCCTACACCAGCTACCCGCACGCAGCGGGGCACGTGGCGAGCGCCTATGTCTCCAGCCCCTTCGCCCGGCGCGGCGAGGCCTCGTTCGTCCTGGTCTGGGACGGCGGCCTCTTCCCCCGCCTGTACTGGGCCGACCCGCGCGACGGCGTGGAGAACCTGGGGGAGCTCTTCCCCGTGCTCGGCCACGTCTACGCGATCGCGGGCCACCACTTCGGGCCGTTCCGCAAGACCGTCCAGTCGCCCACGGTCGACGACCTGTCGGTGGCGGGCAAGCTCATGGCCTACATCGCGCTCGGCGAGGTCGACCGGAGCGTGCTCACCGTGCTCCGCGAGGAGTTCCACCGGATCTTCGAGAGCGACGAGCCCGCCGCCGTCGACTACCGCGCCACCGTCGGCGGCTACGGAAGCCTCTTCGAGCGGTCCGTGCCGCCGGTCCACGCGTTCTTCTCCGCCGTGCGGGACCGGGTCTCCGCGGACGGCGTCAGCGACGAGGACGTGCTCGCCAGCGTGCACGCCTTCTTCGAGGAGCTCCTCGTCGAACGGATCACCGCCAAGGTCCGGGCCGCCAAGGGCGAGGGCCCGTGGAACCTGTGCTTCGCAGGCGGCTGCGCGCTGAACATCAAGTGGAACAGCGCCCTGCGCGCGGCACCGGACTTCCGGGACGTGTGGGTCCCGCCGTTCCCCAACGACGCGGGCTCGGCCATCGGCGCCGCCGCACTCGGCAGGGCCCAGCGCGAGGGCCTGACGGCGCTCGACTGGAACCCCCGGCTCGGCCCGGCGCTGCTGCCGTCCCCCGAACTGCCCGACGGATGGTCGGCGTCGGACTGCACCCCCGAGGAACTCGCCGCGATCCTGCACGAGTCCCAGGAGCCCGTGGTCGTCCTGCACGGGCGCGCGGAACTCGGCCCCCGCGCACTCGGCGGCCGCAGCATCCTGGCGGCCCCCGTCGCCGCGTCGATGAAGGACGAGCTGAACCGGGTCAAGGACCGCGAGCCCTACCGGCCGGTCGCGCCCATCTGCCTGGAGGCCGAGGCCCCGCGGATCTTCTCGCCCGGTACACCGGACCCGCACATGCTCTTCGACCACGAGGTACGCCCGGACTGGGTGGACCGCATCCCCGCCGTCATCCACCTCGACGGCACCGCGCGGCTCCAGACGGTCGGCACCGGCGACGACGACCTGCTCTTCACCGTCCTGAGCGCCTACCACCGGCTCAGCGGCGTCCCCGTGCTCTGCAACACCAGCGCCAACCTCAACGGGCACGGCTTCTTCCCCGACGTGGCCTCGGCCGCGCGCTGGGGCAGGGTCTCCCGCATCTGGAGCGACGGGACGCTGTACCGGCGGACCGACGGCCGAGCGGAGGCGTGAGAGCGCGGGCACGATCCGACGCGGCCGGGCGGGACACGGCCGAAGTCCTGATCGCCGCGCTGCCCCGGCTCAGGGAACTGCACGGCACGACCGTGGTCGTGGTGGCGGGCCACCATGTCCTCGCCGACGAGAAGCTGCGGGACGCGTTCTGCGCCGACGTCGGATTCCTGCGGTACAGCGGGGTGCGGACCGTCGTGGTGCACGACGGCGGGCCGCACCTCCCCGCGGGGACGGCGGACGATCCGGTCGCGCTGCGCGGCCATGTCGCGGGACATGTGCAGCGCGGTCTGGTCGGCGCGCTCAACGCACACACCAGACTGGCCGTCGGCATCACGGGGGAGGACGGACGCACCCTCGTCACGGGTGCCGGGGCGAACGTGCTCGTCGACCCCGGGGTGGTCCGCATGTTCCTCGACAGCGGCCGCATCCCGGTGGTGTCGAGCATCGCGTACGGCAAGGACGGCGGTGTCCGGTACCTGGGCGCCACCCGGGCGGCGAAGGCCCTTGCGTCCGCCCTCGACGCCACGCTGGTGCTGCCCGCCGGAGACGCGGTGCCGGAGGCGGTCCTCGTCGACATGTCGGTGCCGCACGCCGTGCTGCGGCACCTGCACCACCTCGACGACGGGTGAGGCCGTCACACGCCCTTGTGCTCCGGGTCCGGGGGCGCCGAGGTGGGCAGGTCGCGCAGACCGCGCAGTGAGGAGCCGAGGAGGAGGACGTTGACGACGACCAGGGAGCCGACCACGAGCCACATCGTGGCGCGGGAGCCGAGCGTGGTGCTCACCGCGCCGCCGATCACCGCGCCGAGCGGAATGGTGCTGTAGTTGAGGACCAGCGTCGTCGCGGTGACGCGGCCGAGCAGGTGGGGTGGGCAGTAGGTCTGCCGGAAGCTGACGATGATGACGTTGCAGGCCACGACCCCGGCCATGAGGACGGTGGACCCGATGACGAACAGGGCGAGGCGCGGTCCGGGGTCGGCGAGCGGGATGAGCAGCCCGAAGGGGGCCGCGGTGAGCTGAATCCGCAGCAGGGCACGGGCCGTGCCGAAGCGGCGCGCGAGCCCCCGCGCGGCGAGGCCTCCCAGCACACCCCCGAGACCGCCGCAGGAGATCAGCACCCCGACGAGCCCCGGCTCGGCCCCCACCGCCCGTACGAGGAAGACGACTTGGACGGCCTGATAGGAGG
>NZ_JASKYR010000317.1:0-8721 GCF_041028215.1 Streptomyces flavofungini | reverse complement strand
ACGACGCGACGGGCGGCGGCCCGGCCGCCGACGGCCTGCGCGGGCGGAGCGGCGTCATGGAACGGCTGCGGGCCGATCTGGCCTCGCTGTCGCTCTCCTCCCCGGAGCCCGGCGAGGCGATCGGGAAGCTGGCGGCGCGCCGGTCCATGCGCGTGCGGGTCCAGGGCGCGGGCCGGGTGGGCGCCGTGGTGGCCTCGGTCCTCGCGGGCGCGGGCGTGGGCCGGGTCGATGTGCTGGACGGCGGGCACGTGGMGCCGTGGGRCGTCGCGCCGGGCGGGCTGCCCGCGGAGTCGGTCGGAGAGCGCAGGGACACGACCGCGCGACGTCTCGTCCGCGCGGCGGCACCGGACCGGCCACCGCGCGCGGCTCCGCCGGGGCCCTCCGCACGCGTCGGCCGTCCGGCCGGGCCACCGCGCGGACCCGAGGCCGAAGCGGGGCTCTCCCTCGTGATCATCGCTCCACGGGACGGCCTGCATGCCTACGCCCCCGATCCCGCCGCTGCCGAGGACCTCCTGGCCGCGGGCACCCCTCATCTCTACGCCGGTGTGATCGAGGGCACCGGTGTGGTGGGGCCGCTGGTCCTGCCCGGAGCGACCGCGTGTGCCGGATGTCTCTTCCGGCAGCGCGCGGACCGCGATCCGGTCTGGCCGCGGATGCTGGCCCAGTGGCGCTCGGGGCGCGCCCGGCATGTGCCCGCCTGCGACCTGGCGCTGTCGACCTCCGTCGCAGGCCTGGTCGCGGGGCATGCGCTGGCGTTTCTGGACGGAACACCCTCGGCCTGTACGGACGCCCGATGGGAGGCTTCCGTGCCCTCTTTCGATTGGCACGCGCGCCCGGTCTGGGCGCATCCTGCCTGTCCTTGCGGGGCCGCCGTGCACGTTAAGGGGGATCGGCTCACCACTGACACGGAGCCGCACGCAACAATGGCCGGGTAACCGCCTGAGAAGGCGCGGCTGTCTGGGACTTGGAGGGGCGAATGTCTGATCTTCCCCGGAAGGCGGTCACCCGAACCGCCAAACTGGCCGCGCTGCCACTCGGCTTCGCGGGACGCGCGACCTGGGGGCTCGGCAAGCGGATCGGGGGCAAGTCGGCGGAGATCGTCGGGCGTGAGCTCCAGCAGCGCACGGCCGAGCAGCTCTTCAAGGTCCTCGGGGAGCTGAAGGGCGGCGCCATGAAGTTCGGGCAGGCGCTCTCCGTCTTCGAGTCCGCGCTGCCCGAGGAGGTCGCGGGTCCCTACCGCGCGGCGCTGACGAAGCTCCAGGAGGCTGCGCCTCCGATGCCGACCCGCACGGTGCACTCCGTGCTCGCGGAGCGACTCGGCGAGGACTGGCGCGACCGGTTCCTGGAGTTCGAGGACAAGCCGGCCGCCGCCGCGTCGATCGGGCAGGTGCACCGGGCTGTGTGGGAGGACGGCCGCGAGGTCGCGGTGAAGGTGCAGTACCCGGGCGCGGGTGAGGCGCTGCTGTCCGACCTGAGCCAGATCAGCCGGTTCGCCCGGCTCCTCGGTCCGCTGATCCCGGGCATGGACATCAAGCCGCTCATCACCGAGCTGCGCGACCGGGTCTCGGAGGAGCTCGACTACGGCCTGGAGGCACAGGCGCAGCAGGCACACGCCGAGGAGTTCGCGGACGATCCGGACGTGGTGGTGCCCGCGGTGGTGCACCAGAGCGATCAGGTCCTGGTCACGGAGTGGATGGAGGGGACGCCCCTGTCCGAGGTGATCGCGGACGGCTCGCAGGAGCAGCGCGACCGTGCGGGTCAGCTCCTGGCCCGCTTCCTCTTCTCGGGCCCGGCCCGCACGGGGCTGCTGCACGCCGACCCGCACCCCGGGAACTTCCGTCTGGTGCCCGACGGCGAGGACGGCTGGCGGCTCGGCGTCCTGGACTTCGGCACGGTGGACCGGCTCCCCGGCGGCCTGCCCGTGACGATCGGCGAGTCCCTGCGGATGACGCTGGCGGGCGAGGCCGACGCGGTCTACGAGATGTTGTGCGGGGAGGGCTTCGTCAAGGAGTCCGTGGAACTCGAACCCGACGCCGTGCTCGACTATCTGCTGCCGATCATCGAGCCGATGCTGGTGGAGGAGTTCACGTTCACGCGGGGCTGGATGCGCAGCCAGGCGGCCCGGGTGGCCGACCCCCGCTCCCCCGCTCACCAGCTGGGCAAGCAGCTCAACCTCCCCCCGGCGTATCTGCTGATACACCGTGTGACGTTGAGCACCATCGGAGTGCTGTGCCAGCTCGGGGCGACGGTCCGGATGCGGGACGAGCTGGAGGAGTGGCTGCCGGGCTTCGTGGAGGAGCCGGACGCGGACGCCGAAGAGACGGGTGCCGAGGCGGAGGAGGAGGGCGCGGCGGCGGCCGAGGCGTGAGCGGCGGTGTTGCCGCCCGGTCCGGGACTCCGGGCTACCAGCGGTCGGAGTCGAGGCGTCCCTCGATGGCTCTGAGGTTGGCGCGCGCGCAGACGTCGCAGAAGTAGCGGCGGACGCCGTTCTCGACCGAGTACGTCCAGGTCAGCGGCGTAGCTTCGGCGGTCGTGCCGCAGCCGGAGCAGACGACCGGGCCCGTGGCGTCCACGGCCGTGGGATGTGTTCGGCCCGGCTGGCCCGCCCGCCGCTGGTCCGGGTTCTGCTGGTCCGGGTTCCGCTGGTTCACCCGGTGACACTATCTCCGCTTCCGGGTGCTTGGGGATACAACGCACTGCGGGGGCCGGTCCCTGCGGACCGGCCCCCGTCTCACTTCTCTCGCTGCGCCTGGTGGGCGCTTACTGCATGACCGCCATGGCGAGCGCGCGCCGGGCACGCAGCGAGGCGCGCTCCGCGCGGCGCTGCATGCGGCGGGCCGCCATCAGGCGCTCGGCCGGGCGCTGGGCCTCGGCTTCGCGCAGGCGGTCGTGCATATGCGCACGAGCCATGGCTTCTGGGATGAGTTGCATCTCACGGGTCCTGTTCTGGCGCGAGGCATGCGCGCCGGTGGTGGTGAAGTCCGGGGTGGCGGAGCCGGCGGGCTCGCTGGTGGCTGCCTTCATCGGGGCCTGCTTCTTGGGGTCGTGCGTCATGGGGCGATCGATCGTTCCGGTGATGCTCATGCGACGACCGGGTTCTTGCGCGGGCGGCCACGGGGCCGCTTGCGGGCAACGACGACGCCCTGGACGAACAGCTCGCCGCCCCAGACACCCCACGGCTCACGCCGCTCCTTGGCGCCCGCGAGGCAGGCCTCCATCAGCGGGCAGGTGCGGCAGAGCGACTTGGCGTACTCGACGTCGGCCGGGGACTCCGCGAAGAAGACCTCGGGGTCGTACGCACGGCAGGGGACGGGTACGCCGAGGTTCTCGATGGCGTCGTCGAGCGCGGTGAGCGCGGTCAGGGGGGTCAAGGTCGGGTCCTCCGTGGAAGTGGGTGGGGTGATCGCTTGTGAAGGCGGTACGGACGGGGCGTGCGCTTCGAGTTGCACGGTGTGGTTTTCCTCGTCTGGTCGTGCCGGCCTGGGTCGGCCGGTTGGCGGCTGGTACCGGGTCTTGCTGGTGGCCCCTTCGGCTTGTCTTCCTGTTTCGGGGAAAACAAAAGGGCCGCGGATCCCGGGTGGGGTTCCGCGGCCCTGAAGGCGCCGGTCTGATCGAGGATCAGACTGGATCACTCCAGGGTTCGAGCCCACGGAAGGCCCACATCAGGTGGTGCTGCGTCGTCTGCTTCCGGAATCCGGCACCGGCTGCCGCAAAGGCATAGGCCTGGGCCTGCGCCTCCGCTACTGCTGCTTCCGGTGCCTTGGTCGGTCGCTCATTGCCCCCATTGGCCTCGCGGATCGAGAGACCGCCGAGAGGCAGGGAGACGGACATCGGACGGACGGCGGGGGTGCCGCCGGACAGACCGGTGCCCTGGTTCGAGAAGCCGAGCAGGCAGGAAGCGACGACCGAGCGATCGGTCATTTTGGCGGTGCTGACGAAGCTCTTGTTGCTGCTGATCACTGGAATTCGCCTCCTCTCGGCGTCTAAGGGATCGGCCAAGACCGATCCTGCGGAACAAGTACAGCACGGGTTCGGGGCTTCGGAGAAGCCGCCGTTCCTGTGCCTAAGAACCTATGGGTCTTCCTTGCGCATGCGCAAACTATTTTCTCGACGAGTTTGAATCATTCGCCATCGGCGCCCCTTACATAGTCCTGACCTGCGCAGATGGCGAGGACTTCGGCGCCGAAGCGGTGAAACTTCCGCACGCCGACACCGGGGATGCGCGCCAGCTCTCCCTCGTCGTCCGGCACGGCCTCGGCGATGGCGATCAAGGTCTTGTCCGTGAAGACGCAGAACGCGGGCTGTCCCAGTCCGCTCGCCCGGTCCTCGCGCCACTCCCGCAGCCGTTCGTAGAGCCCTTCGTCCATGTCGGAGGGGCAGTCCTCGCACCGCATCAGCTTCATCTCGCCCGCCTCGGTGAGCGTCCGGCCGCAGACGCGGCAGCGGGCCGGTGTGCGGCTCCTGCGCTGACGGCGGCCGACCACCGGGCCCAGTGCCTCGCCGCCGCTGCCGCGCTCGACACCGCCGGGACCACCGCCCGCCCCGCGCGCCGCCGTGCCCCCGCCGGAGCCCGGCCGCAGCCCGTCGAGGAAGCGGCTCGGGCGGCGGTTGGGACGCCCGCCGGGTGACCGGGAGAGCGACCAGGAGAGCCCGAGGTGCACGCGGGCACGGGTCACCCCCACATAGAGGAGCCGCCGCTCCTCCTCGATCTGCTCGTCGGTCTTGGCGTAGGTGATCGGCATCATGCCCTCGGCCAGGCCGACGAGGAACACGGCGTCCCACTCCAGGCCCTTGGCCGCGTGCAGCGAGGCAAGGGTGACGCCTTCGACGGTCGGGGCGTGCTGGGCGTTCGCCCGCTCGTCCAGCTCGGCCACGAGGTCGGCCAGGGTCGCCTGGGGCGCGGCGCGCGTGAAGTCCTCGGCCAGACGGACCAGCGCGGCCAGCGACTCCCAGCGGTCGCGGACCGCCCCGGAGCCCGCGGGCGGCTCCGACGTCCAGCCCTTGGTGGAGAGCACGGCCCGCACCTGGGAGGGCAGGTCGACCACGTCGTCCAGGAGCGCGTCGTTCCCCCCGAAGCGGGCGGCGCCGCGCAGGGCCGCGCCCGCCTCGCGCACCTCGGTGCGCTCGAAGAACCGCTCGGCGCCGCGGAGTTGGTACGGCACATTGGCGTCGGCCAGGGCCTGTTCGTAGATCTCCGTCTGTGAGTTCGTGCGGAAGAGGATCGCGATCTCGCTGGCCGGGACGCCGTCGGCGAGGAGGGCGCGGATACGGCGGGCGGCGCCCTCGGCCTCGGCGGGTTCGTCCGCGTACTCCGTGTAGACCGGTTCGGTGCCGGGGTCGCGCTGGGAGATCAGTTCGAGACGGTGGTCGGCGGCCCGGCCGCGGGCCTGGGAGAGCAGGCCGTTGGCGAGGTGGACGACCTGGGGGGTGGAGCGGTAGTCGCGGACCAGTTTGACGACCGTCGCCCCCGGGTGACGGGTGCGGAAGTTCAGCAGGTGGTCGGGGGTGGCTCCGGTGAAGGAGTAGATCGTCTGGCTGGCGTCGCCGACGACGCAGAGGCTGTCGCGGTCGCCCAGCCAGAGCTCGAGGAGACGCTGCTGGAGCGGGCTCACGTCCTGGTACTCGTCGACCACGAAGTGCTGGTACTGGGCGCGGACCTGTTCGGCGATGTCGTGCCGGTCCTGGAGGATGCCGACGGCGAGCAGCAGGACGTCCTCGAAGTCGATGACGGCCCGGTCGCGCTTCAGGTCCTCATAGGCCGCGTACAGCTGGGCGGTCTCGGCGGGGTCGCGCGGGACGTCGCGGCCGGACTTGGCCGCGGCGGCCGCATAGTCCGCGGGGACGGTCTGGGTGACCTTGGACCACTCGATCTCGCTCGTCAGATCGCGCAGCTCGTTGCGGTCCAGGCGGATGCGGCAGGCGGCGGCCGCGTCGGCCACGAGCTTGATCTTGCGGTCGACGATCCGGGGCAGCGAACCGCCGACGGCTTTCGGCCAGAAGAACTGGAGCTGGCGCAGGGCCGCGGAGTGGAAGGTCCTGGCCTGCACGCCGGAGGCGCCGAGCTGGCGCAGACGGCCGCGCATCTCGCCCGCGGCACGGTTGGTGAAGGTGACGGCGAGGACGCTGGCGGGCTGGAGGATGCCCGCGCGCACTCCGTAGGCGATGCGGTGCGTGATCGCCCGTGTCTTGCCCGTACCGGCGCCCGCCAGGACGCACACCGGCCCGTGCAGGGCGGTGGCCACCTCGCGCTGCTCGGGGTCGAGCCCGGCGAGCACCGCGTCGGCCGAGTCCGGGACCTGCGGGAAGAGGGTGGAGTGCGTTGCTGATGTCACCCCAACATGCTGCCAGGTCGCCAGGGGCGGCTGAGCCGGTTGTCCACAGGGAGGCCGTCGCAGTCGTACTAATGCGGGAATGACCGTGGGGTCGCGTACGTTCTTCGCATTGCGATGACGCATCCCGAGCCACGAAGGAGCACAGACGACATGCCGGGCACTGTGACGATGTACAGCACCACGTGGTGCGGCTACTGCCGCCGCCTCAAGGGTCAGATGGACCGCGAGGGCATCACGTACAACGAGATCAACATCGAGCACGACGCGGACTCGGCAGCCTTCGTCGAGAAGGCGAACGGCGGAAACCAGACGGTTCCCACCGTTCTCTTCCCGGACGGCTCGACGCTCACGAACCCCTCGCTCGCCCAGGTCAAGCAGAAGCTGGTCGCCTGACGGGTCAGCCGACGGACCCCGGCTTCGGCAGGGGCTTGCCGTACCAGAGCTCGATCAGACGGGCCGCAATCGAGATTCCGTAGGGAGGCAGGACCTCCCCGGACTCGAATGCGGCCCGCAGGTCTTCCCGGGAGAACCAGCGGGCCTCGTGGATCTCCTCGCCGTCCACGTTGATCTCCGAGGAGACCGCGTCGGCCATGAAGCCGAGCATCAGGCTGGAGGGGAAGGGCCAGGGCTGGCTCGCGACGTACTCCACGTCGCCGACGAGGACGCCCGCCTCCTCGAACACCTCGCGCCGCACCGATTGCTCGATGGACTCCCCCGGCTCGACGAAGCCGGCCAGGGTCGAGAAGCGGCCCTCGGGCCAGTGCACCTGGCGGCCGAGCAGGATGCGGTCCTCGCTGTCCCTGACCGCCATGATCACAGCCGGGTCCGTGCGCGGGTAGTGCTCGGCGCCGCAGGCCTGGCAGCGGCGGATGTGGCCGGCCGCCGCGATGACGGTGCGCTCGCCGCAGCGTGAGCAGAAGCGGTGCAGGCGCTGCCAGTTCTCCAGGGCCACGGCGTGCACCAGCAGGCCCGCGTCGCGCGGGGAGAGCAGCAGTCCCGCCTCGCGCAGTCCGGCGGGGCGCGCCGACTGGTCCATGCGGCCGGGCAGGGCGTCCTTCTGGAGCGCGAAGTAGCTGACGCCGTCGTCGTCGCAGCCCAGGAAGTAGCGGTGCTCCTCGGTGAGCGGCGCCTCGAAGGACGGGGTCATCACCAGTTCGGTGCGGCCCTCGGGCGTCTCGTCGATGAGCGCCTGGCCGCCGCAGACCACGAAGACCCGGGTCGTCGGGTGACTCCACGCGGCCGCGAGCCACGCCTCGTCCATGCGGTGGTGCGCCGCCCGGTCGATGCCGCTCGGCGCGGTGAGCGAGATCGGGCGGTCTGCGGTGTGGTCGGTCCAGGTGGTCACAGGTGCTTCCAACTCCCCCGATGGAATGGGTGGCTCGGCAGGGCGGGCTGCGGCGTGCTCGGCGGTCCGTAAGTCAGTGTGCACGGTGGGCGCCGTGCCAGTTCTGGGCGAGGTCGCCCCACAGGTGGGCGGCCGTCTCGACGCCCTTGAGGAGCAGGTCGATCTCGACCTTCTCGTTCGGCGCGTGCCAGCCGTCGGAGGGCACGGAGATGCCCAGGAAGAGAACGGGTGCGGCGAGGACGTCCTGGAGGTCGGCCGCGGGTCCCGAGCCGCCCTCGCGCGTGAAGCGGATCGGCTGCCCGAAGGCGCGGCCCATGGCGCGCACCACGGACTGGAGCGCCGGGTGGTCGAGCGGCGTCAGGCACGGGCGCGTACCGGCGCTGAAGGTGATCGTGTGGCGGATTCCCGCCGGGACGGTGTCCGCCGCCCAGGCGCGGACGGCCTGCTCGACGCGGGTCAGGTCCTGGCCGGCGACCAGGCGGAAGGAGAGCTTCACGACGGCGGACGACGGGATGATCGTCTTGCTGCCCGCTCCCTGGTAACCACCGCCGATGCCGTTGACCTCGGCGGTCGGGCGGGCCCAGACGCGCTCAAGGGTGGTGAACCCGGCCTCGCCGCGGGTGCCGTGCGACTTGGCGGTGCGCAGCCAGCGCTCCTCGTCGAAGGGCAGCTCGGCGAAGAGCTCGCGCTCGCGGTCGGTGAGCTCGGTGATGCCTTCGTAGAAGCCGGGTACGGCCACGCGGCCGTCCTCGTCGTGCAGGGCGGCGACCAGGCGGGCGGCCTCGGTGGCCGGGTTCGGCACGGCGCCGCCGAAGGAGCCCGAGTGGATGTCCTGGTCGGGGCCGTGCAGCGTGATCTCGCACTCGGCGAGGCCACGCATGCCGGTGCAGACGGTCGGGGTGTCCTCCGACCACATGCCGGTGTCCGAGACGATCACCGCGTCGGCGGCGATGCGGTCCTTGTGGGCCTCGATGAGCGCCAGGAAGTGCGGGGACCCCGACTCCTCCTCACCCTCGACGAGTAGCTTCAGGTGCACGGCGGGGG
>NZ_JASKYR010000316.1:0-8309 GCF_041028215.1 Streptomyces flavofungini | reverse complement strand
TCTCCACGTAGACGATGTCCGCCCGCACACCGGCCTCGACCGGGCGGACATCGTCTACGTGGAGAAGGTCGAGGGCGGCATGAGCCGCCTGATGGGCGTCTACTCCAGCAGCCTGCCCCCGGCCATCGGCCCGGTGCGCAGCGCGSGCGAGTCCGACATCGAGCTGCTGCGCCAGTTCGGCCGCCCTGCGCTCCAGCGCCCTCCAGGAGCGGCTGCGCAACTCCTCCCTGCACGCCCGTCCCGAGGGCCGCTACCCCGGCGCGTACTTCCGGCAGAGCGGACGCACCGCCCCGCACAACCTCTTCGTACGGCCCAGGGCGCTGCTGCGCACCGCGCCCAGGGCCGACCGGCCCGCCGACATCGGTTTCCGCTTCGGCCCCGCGCCCCGGGGCGGCGTCCCCGCGAAGGTCAGGACCGTCAAGTACGCGGGGGCGAGCCACTCCTTCCGCTGGTCGCCGGGGCAGGGCCGCTGGCTGGCGTCCTTCGACGGCGCACCGGCCCGCGACAGCTCGGGCAGGCAGCTCGGCGCGCGGACCATCGTGATCCAGCACGTCACCATGCGGCCCTCGCGCTACAAGGACGTCAACGGCGCCGTGACGCCGTACATCGAGACCGTCGGCAGCGGAAAGGCGCTGGTCCTGCGCGACGGCAGGAGCTACCTCACACGCTGGAAGCGGTCCTCGCCCGCGGGCGGCACCTCCTTCACCCGGGCCGACGGCCGCCCCATGCCGTTCGCCCCCGGCCAGGTCTGGATCGCCTACGCGGACGCGGACCGCCGCTGACCCTCTCGCCGGGCCCTCAGGCGCCGACGTAGGCCGCGAGGTGCTCACCGGTCAGGGTGGAGCGGGCGGCCACCAGGTCGGCGGGGGTGCCCTCGAAGACGACCCTGCCGCCGTCGTGTCCGGCCCCCGGGCCGAGGTCGATGATCCAGTCGGCGTGCGCCATGACGGCCTGGTGGTGCTCGACGACGATGACCGACTTGCCGGAGTCGACGAGCCGGTCGAGCAGCCCGAGGAGCTGCTCGACATCGGCGAGGTGGAGCCCGGCGGTGGGCTCGTCGAGGATGTAGACGCCGCTCTTCTCGCTCATGTGGGTGGCGAGCTTGAGCCGTTGCCGCTCGCCGCCGGAGAGTGTGGTGAGCGGCTGGCCGAGGCTGAGGTAGCCGAGCCCGACGTCGACGAGGCGGGTGAGGACGCGGTGCGCGGCCGGTGTGCGGGCCTCCCCCGCGCCGAAGAACTCCTCGGCCTCCGTCACCGGCATCGCGAGCACCTCGCTGATGTCGCGCCCGCCGAGGCGGTAGGCGAGGACCTCGGGCTGGAACCGCTTGCCCTCGCACTCCTCGCAGGGCGTGGAGACCCCGGCCATCATCGCCAGGTCGGTGAAGATGACACCGGCGCCGTTGCAGGCGGGGCAGGCGCCCTCGGAGTTGGCGCTGAACAGCGCGGGCTTGACGCCGTTGGCCTTGGCGAAGGCCTTGCGGACCGGGTCGAGCAGGCCGGTGTAGGTGGCGGGGTTGCTGCGCCGGGAGCCGCGGATCGCGCCCTGGTCGACCACCACCACGTCCGCGCCCGCCGCCGCCCCGGAGCCGCCGACGAGTGAGCCGTGCACCAGCGAGCTCTTGCCGGAGCCCGCGACCCCGGTGACGACGGTCAGCACGCCGAGCGGGACGTCCACGTCGACGTCGCGCAGATTGTGCGTGGAGGCGCCGCGGATCTCCAGGGCGCCGGTGCGCTCGCGCACCTTCTCCTTCAGCGACGCCCGGTCGTCGAAGTGGCGTCCGGTGAGGGTGCCGCCGGTCCGCAGCCCCTCGACGGTGCCCTCGAAGCAGACGGTGCCGCCCGCCGCGCCCGCGCCGGGGCCGAGGTCCACGACGTGGTCGGCGATGGCGATCGTCTCCGGCTTGTGCTCCACGACCAGGACCGTGTTGCCCTTGTCCCTGAGCCGGAGCAGCAGGTCGTTCATCCGCTGGATGTCGTGCGGGTGCAGGCCGATGGTCGGCTCGTCGAAGACGTACGTGGTGTCGGTGAGCGAGGAGCCGAGGTGGCGGACCATCTTCACGCGCTGCGCCTCACCGCCCGACAGCGTGCCCGCGGGCCGGTCGAGGGAGAGGTAGCCGAGGCCGATCTCCACGAAGGAGTCGAGGGAGCGCCGCAGCGCGGTCAGGAGCGGCGCCACCGAGGGCTCGTCGAGTCCGCCGACCCACGTGGCCAGGTCGCTGATCTGCAGGGCGCAGGCGTCGGCGATGCTCATATCCTTGATCTTCGAGGAGCGGGCCTCGGCGCTGAGCCGGGTGCCGTCGCACTCGGGGCAGGTGGCGAAGGTGACGGCCCGGTCCACGAACTCCCTGATGTGGGGCTGCATGCCCTCGCGGTCCTTGGCGAGGAAGGACTTCTGGATCTTGGGGATGAGCCCTTCGTAGGTGAGGTTGACGCCGTTGACCTTCACCTTGACCGGCTCGCCGTACAGGAAGGCCTGGAGCTCCTTCTTGGTGTACGCGCGGATCGGCTTGTCGGGGTCGACGAAGCCCGACTGGGCGTAGACCTGGACGGTCCACTGGCTGTCGGACTTCCAGCCGGGGATGGTGAAGGCGCCCTCGGAGAGCGACTTGGAGTCGTCGTAGAGCTGGGTGAGGTCGATGTCGGAGACCTTGCCGCGGCCCTCGCAGCGCACGCACATGCCGCCGGTGCGGTGGAAGGTGGCCTTGACGGTCTTGGTCCTGCCCGCGCCGCGCTCCACGGTGATCCCGCCGCTCGCCCGCACCGAGGCGACGTTGAAGGCGAAGGCGTTGGGCGAGCCGATGTGCGGCTCGCCGAGGCGGCTGAAGAGGATGCGCAGCATCGCGTTGACGTCGGTGGCGGTGCCGACCGTGGAGCGCGGGTCGGCGCCGAGCCGCTGCTGGTCGACGACGATCGCGGTGGTGAGTCCTTCGAGCACATCGACCTCGGGCCGGGCCAGGGTCGGCATGAACCCCTGCACGAAGGCGCTGTACGTCTCGTTGATCATCCGCTGGGACTCGGCGGCGATGGTGTTGAACACCAGGGAGCTCTTGCCCGATCCGGAGACGCCGGTGAACACCGTGAGCCTGCGCTTGGGGAGTTCGACGCTGACGTCCTTGAGGTTGTTCTCGCGCGCGCCGTGCACACGGATCAGGTCGTGGCTGTCGGCGGCGGGCGGCTCGGTCGCCCGCCCGTCCGTACGTGGGTTCCTGGTCATCGTCTCTCCCGTGCGCTCCATGACGTGAAGCACAGGCTATGCAGGCTCCGGCCGGTGCGCTTCTCGATTCCTGATCGGTTGCCGAACCGTGCCCCGACGTGCGCGGACGGCGCGTGTGCGGACGGCGCGTGTGCGGACGGCGGAGCGGGCCGGCCGGGCCCCCCCCTTTCGGGGTGGTCCGGGCCGGCCCGCTCCGTGGCCGCGGGTGTCCGCGAGAGGCGTCTCAGCGGCCCGCGGGCGCCAGCTCGCGCTCCGTCGCCGCGTCCGGCGCCGACGTGTCGCCGAGGTTCTTGTGCAGCTTCTCGCCCTCCACGTCCACGTTGGGCAGCGCCTTGTCGAGCCAGCGCGGCAGCCACCACGCGGACTTGCCGAGCAGGGCGAGCACCGCGGGGACGATCGCCATGCGGACCACGAAGGCGTCGAAGAGGACGGCGACGGCCAGGCCGAAGCCCATCATCTTGATCATGTCGTCGTTCTCCATGATGAAGCCGGAGAAGACGCTGATCATGATGATCGCGGCCGCCGCCACGACCCGTCCGCCGTGGGTGAAGCCGGTGACGACCGACTCGCCGGGGGTCGAGCCGTGGACGTACGCCTCGCGCATCCGGGTCACGAGGAAGACCTCGTAGTCCATGGCGAGACCGAAGACCACGCCGATCATGAAGATCGGCATCATGCTCATGATCGGGCCCGGCTGGTCGACGCCCACGATGTCGGCGAGCCAGCCCCACTGGAAGACGGCGACGACGGCGCCGAGCGCGGCGGCCACCGAGAGCAGGAAGCCGAGCGCCGCCTTGAGCGGGACCAGGATCGAGCGGAAGACCAGCATCAGGAGCAGGAATGCCAGGCCCACGACCAGGGCGAGGTAGGGGATGAGCGCGTCGTCCAGGGTCTGCGAGAAGTCGATGGTCATCGCGGTCTGGCCGGTGACCAGGATCTCCGCGCCGGTGTCGGCGCCGATGCCGTCGGCGTTCGAGCGGATCGTCCTGACGATCTCCTCGGTCTCATGGTCGCTCGGCCCGGTCTTCGGGACGACGTTCATGATCGAGGTGTTGCCCGCCTTGTTGGTCGTGGGCGGCGTCACGGCGACGACACCCTCGACCTCGGCCAGCTTGTCGCCGACGGTCCTGGCGGCGGCGGCCACGTCGGCGTCCTTGGTGACGGTGACCATCAGGGGGCCGTTGAAGCCCGCGCCGAAGGACTCGGACAGCATGTCGTAGGCCTTGCGCTGGGTGCTGTCCGGCGCCGAGGTGCCCTCGTCGGGCAGCCCGAGTTCGAGGCTGGCGGCGGGCACCGCCACCGCGCCGAGGCCGAGGACCGCGACGGTCAGGACGGCGAGCGGGCGGCGCAGCACGAAGCGGGACCAGCGGGTGCCGAGCTTGGGCTTGGCGTGCGGGTCGAGCGGGGCGCCCGCGGGCTTCTTGCGGTCCTTGCGGCGCAGCACCTTGCGGCCCGCGAAGCCGAGCAGCGCGGGGATCATGGTGAGCGCGATGAGGACGGCGACCACGACGGTGCCCGCGGCGGCGAGGCCCATCTTGGTGAGGATCGGGATGTTGACGACCGCGAGGCCGGAGAGGGCGACGACGACGGTGAGTCCGGCGAAGACCACGGCGGAACCGGCGGTCCCGGTGGCGCGGCCCGCGGCGTCCTCCGGCGAGCGGCCCTCGGCTATCTCCGCCCGGTAGCGGGAGACGATGAAGAGGGCGTAGTCGATGCCGACGGCGAGGCCGATCATCATGGCGAGCGTCGAGGTCGTGCCGGAGAGGTCGAGGACGCTGCCCAGCGCGCCGATGGCGGAGATGCCGATGCCGACGCCGATGATCGCGGTGAGCAGCGGCATGCCCGCGGCGACCAGCGAGCCGAAGGTGAGGATCAGGACGACGGCGGAGATCGCGATGCCGATGAGTTCGGCGCTGCCGCCCATCTCCTGCTCGGCCATGACGGCGTCACCGCCGGTCTCGACGGTCAGCCCGGCATCGCGGGTGGTGTCGGTGGCCTTGGTGAGGGCGTCCCGCGATGTGTCGGTCAGCTCGGTGGAGATCACCTTGTAGGTGACCGAGGTGTACGCGGTGGTGCCGTCCTTGCTGACGGTCTTCGCCTTGTACGGGTCGTCGACGCTCGACACCTGCGAGCCCTTGCCGATGGTCGAGATCATCTTCTCGACCTCCGCCTTGGGCCCGGCGGAGGTGATCTTCTCGCCCTCGGGGGCGCGTATGACGACTCGTGCGCTCGCGCCGTCGGCGCTGGCGTCGGGGAAGCGCTTCTCCAGGAGGTCGAAAGCCTTCTGCGACTCCGTTCCCGGCATCGAGAAGGAGTCCTCGGGCGGGGCGGGAGCGGTCGACGCCGCGACGCCCGCACCGACGAGGAGCGCCACCCAGAGCAGTGCCACATAACGGCGTCGCCGGAAGGCGAGGCGGCCTAGTTTGTACAGGAACGTAGCCACGGCGAAGGGGACTCCCGTCGGGTTGGGCAGGCAGGGACGACCCCCCCTTCGGCGCGCGGAAGCCGCACGTCACGGCACGCGGTGGCCGCACATCAGGGGGTCAAGCAGGATGCCTGTCCATAGTCGGCGCCGGATCGGGGCCGATCGTCCGACTGCGAGCCGGACTCTCGGCCCACGGTCGCTGTACTGCGTCGGGCGGATTGTCATCCCGTGGGATGAGAGCACCTCCCGGCTTCTCGGCCACAGGGTGCAGTCACGTGTCAACGGTTTCGACGTCATTGGCGCGGAATTTTCGGCTCCCCTTCACCCCGTACCTGCGTGATGAGCCGGAATGTCCGCGCCATGACGGGTGCGCCGCCGTCCCTCAGCCGGTCACGTACTCCCCCAGATGCCGTGCCGTCACGGTGTCCCCCTCGGCGACGAGGCGGGCCGGGGTTCCCGTGAAGACCACGCGTCCGCCGTCGTGTCCGCCGCCAGGCCCCAGGTCGATGAGCCAGTCCGCGTGGGCCATGACGGCCTGGTGGTGCTCGATGACGACCACGGTGTTGCCGTCGTCGACGAGGCGGTCGAGGAGGGCGAGGAGCTTGTCGACATCGGCCAGGTGCAGTCCCGTGGTCGGCTCGTCGAGGATGTACGTCGACGACTTCTCCGCCATGTGGATGGCCAGTTTCAGCCGCTGGCGCTCGCCCCCGGACAGGGTGTCCAGCGGCTGGCCGAGCCGCAGATAGCCGAGACCCACGTCGAAGAGGCGGCCGAGTATGGTGCGCGCCTGTCCGGTGGTGAAGAAGTCGCGGGCCTCGGCCACCGACATGCCGAGCACCTCGCTGATGTTCCTGCCGCGCAGCCGGTAGGTGAGCACCTCGGCGGTGAAGCGCTCGCCGCCGCACCTCTCGCACACCGAGGCCACCCCGGCCATCATCGCCAGGTCGGTGTAGACGAGGCCGAGCCCGTTGCAGGCGGGGCAGGCACCCTCGGAGTTCGCGCTGAACAGCGCCGCCTTGACGCCGTTGGCCTTGGCGAAGGCGGTACGGATGGGGCCGAGGAGCCCGGTGTACGTCGCCGGGTTGCTGCGCCGGGAGCCGCGGATGGCCGACTGGTCGGCGACGACGACACCGTCCCGCCCGGACAGGTACCCGTGGATCAGCGAACTCTTCCCCGATCCGGCGACCCCGGTGACGACGGTGAGCACGCCGGTCGGGATGCCGACCTCGACGTCCTTCAGATTGTGCAGGTCGGCACCCTTGATGGAGAGCCACCCGCCGGGTGTGCGGACTTCTCCGCGCAGCCGGGCGCGGTGGCCCAGATGCCGTCCGGTCAGCGTCCCCGAGGCGCGCAGCCCCGCCACGTCGCCGGTGTAGCAGATGGTGCCGCCCGCCTCACCGGCCCCGGGCCCCAGGTCCACCACGTGGTCGGCGATCTCGATGACCTCGGGTTTGTGCTCCACCACGAGCACGGTGTTGCCCTTGTCCCTGAGCCGGAGCAGCAGGTCGTTCATCCGCCGGATGTCGTGGGGGTGCAGGCCGATGGTCGGCTCGTCGAAGACGTAGGTGACGTCGGTGATGCTGGAGCCGAGGTGCCGGACCATCTTCACGCGCTGCGCCTCGCCGCCGGAGAGCGAACCGGAGGGCCGGTCCAGGCTCAGATACCCGAGCCCGATCTCGGTCAGCGATTCCAGCAGCTCGCGCAGTCCGGCGATGAGGGGCGCGACGCCGGGGTCGTCGAGCTTCCGCACGAACTCGGCGAGGTCGCTGATCTGCATCGACGAGCACTCCGCGATGGTGTGTCCGTCGATCTTCGAGGAGAGCGCGGCGGCGGAGAGCCGCGTCCCGGCACAGGCCGGGCAGCGCGCGAAGACCACCGCGCGGGCCACGAAGGCCCTGATGTGCGGCTGGAGGGAGTCGCGGTCCTTGGCGAGCCAGGTCCGCCGCATCCTGGCGATGAGCCCTTCGTAGGTGAACCCGTTGGACCCCACCTCCACCTTGACGGGCTCCTTGTACAGGAGGTCGTCCCACTCCTGTCGGCTGAAGTCGGCGAGCCTCTTGCCGGGGCTGAAGAACCCGGAGTGGGCCACGACCTGCCAACTCCAGGAGTCCACCGCGTAGTTCGGCACGAGGATGGCGCCCTCGTCGAGCGAGCGCGACCGGTCCACGATCTGGTCGGCGTCGACGGTGGAGACCTCGCCGGTGCCCTCGCACTCAAGGCACATGCCTTCGGGCACGTTGAAGCTGAAGGCTCCCGAGGTGCCGATGTACGGCTCACCGAGGCGGCTGAAGATGATCCGCAGCATGGTGTACGCGTCGGTGGCGGTGCCCACGGTCGAGCGCGAGTTGGCGCCCATCCGCTCCTGATCGACGACGATCGCGGCGCTCAGATTGTGCAGCGCGTCGACGTCGGGGCGGCCGAGGCTCGGCATGAACGACTGCACGAAGGCCGTGTACGTCTCGTTGATCAGCCGCTGCGACTCGGCGGCGATGGTGCCGAAGACGAGCGAGGACTTGCCGGACCCGGAGACACCGGTGAAGACGGTGAGCCGCCGCTTGGGGATGTCGACGCAGACGTCCCGCAGGTTGTTCTCGCGGGCGCCGCGGACCTGGATGACGGTGTGGGTGTCGGCGGGGGTGGCAGTCGGGGTGTCGGCGGGGCTGGTCTGCAC
>NZ_JASKYR010000315.1:0-9944 GCF_041028215.1 Streptomyces flavofungini | reverse complement strand
GGCAGGAGCAGCACGCCGTCGTTCGTGAAGCGGCCCGAACCGGCCAGCCATCCCTCGGGCGCCGCGAGCTGCCGCATGCCGCGCTCCGCCGGACGCCACAGACCGAGCCAGGTGCCCGCCGCCCCGTCGATCCGCAGCGCCACCGCACAGCTCTCGGGCAGCAGCGTCTGCCCCGGCTGGATCGCGAACGGCGTCACGGCGCAGTCGGCGAGCCGCAGCGACTCCGGGAAGCGGACGGGCAGCGCCGAGCCGAGCACGCCCCAGCCGAGGCGGTCGTGGCCCGGGGCGTTGGAGCGGATGAGCAGCAGTCCGCTGTCCGCGTCGGCGAGCAGCAGCCGGTCGTCGCTCTCCTCGGCGATCTGGAGCAGCGGCGAGACCTCGCCGTCCCGTGCCAGGTCCACCGCCACCGTCTTGACGCGGCCGCACGACTCCCGGTCCAGGGCCAGCAGCCGCCCCGTGCGGTCCAGCCAGACCCCGCCCGAGCAGCGGCCCGGCACCTCCGCCAGGTGCTCGGGGCCGAAGGCGCCGCCCGCCACCAGCCAGACGTCGGTGGTGTGGGTGCCGACGGCGACGGCGTAGGCACGGTCGCCGCCGGGCGCGGGCGGCAGCAGGGTGAGGTCGCCCGCGCACTCCACGGCGCCCAGCGGGATCTCGCCGGTCGCCGGGCCCGTCGGGTAGAGCAGCGCGAACGTGTGCCGTCCGGCCACCGTCCGGTGGATGAGGACGCGGCCGTCGCTCATCGGCAGCACTTCGGTGCCCGGCTCCTCGGGCTGGTGGCCGGCGAGCGGTACCGCGTAGGGCTCGGGGGAGTCGAGGGTCCAGCGCTCGGGGAACCACGACTCGCCCCGGCGCGCCAGCCTGGCCGCGTACCCGCCGTCCACCGTGATCGTTGCCGCAGTCATCGTCGGCGCCACCTCCGGCCCCGAAGCTAGTTTTCGTACGTGCTGACGTGGCCTGGGTGACCGTTCGCTTCACACGGAAGGGTGGCGGATGAACGGTTCGCCTGAGGGGTCGGCCGGGGGTGTGCTGCGCCCGGCGGCGCCGTCGGACCCGGGCGTCCGCGAACGGCGCGGCAGCCGTCAAGTAGCGGCCCGGTAGCGGTCCGTAACGCGCGACCTGCGGGGTGTGCGGGGAAGGTAGCCTTTCCCCGTGCCCCGTCTGTCTGAAGTCATCGCCGCCCTCGACGCCCTGTGGCCCGCCGGTCTGGCCGAGAGCTGGGACGCGGTCGGCACGGTCTGCGGCGACCCCGGGGCCGAGGTCTCCCGGGTCCTGTTCGCCGTCGACCCGGTCCAGGAGATCGCCGACGAGGCGGTGCGGCTCGGAGCCCAGCTCCTCATCACCCACCACCCGCTCTATCTGCGCGGTACGACGACCGTGTCGGCGGCCACCTTCAAGGGCCGCGTCGTGCACGACCTGATCAAGAACGACGTCGCGCTGCACGTCGCGCACACCAACGCCGACCGGGCCGACCCCGGCGTCTCCGACGCGCTCGCGGGCGCGCTCGGCCTCCGGATCGTCCGCCCCCTCGTGCCCGACGCCGCCGACCCCGAGGGCCGCCGCGGCCTCGGCCGGATCTGCGAGCTCGACCACCCGCTGACCCTCGCCGAGCTCGCCGAGCGTGCGGCGAAGCGGCTGCCCGCCACCGCGCAGGGCATCCGGGCCGCGGGTGACCCCGACGCGCTGATCAGGACCGTCGCGGTGAGCGGCGGCTCCGGCGACAGCCTCTTCGACGAGGTGCGGGCCGCCGGTGTGGACGCCTTCCTCACCGCCGACCTGCGCCACCACCCGGCGTCCGAGGCCCGCGAGCGCACCCCGCTCGCGCTGCTCGACGCCGCCCACTGGGCCACCGAGTGGCCCTGGTGCGAGCTGGCCGCAGCCCAGCTCGACGAGATCTCCGACCGCAGGGGATGGGGCCTTCGCGTCCACGTCTCCAAGACGGTCACCGACCCCTGGACCGCGCATGCGGCCTCCGCCACTTCTGAATCCTCTGGAGCCCCCAACTGAACGCCGCGCCCGCCGACCAGATCCGACTGCTCGACGTCCAGGCCCTGGACACCCGTTTGCAGCAGCTCGCGCACAAGAAGAAGTCGCTGCCCGAGCACGCCGAGATCGAGTCGCTGAACAAGGACCTCACGCAGCTGCGCGACCTGCTCGTCGCGGCGACGACCGAGGAGAGCGACTGCGCCCGCGAGCAGACCAAGGCGGAGCAGGACGTCGACCAGGTCCGCCAGCGCGCCAACCGCGACCAGCAGCGCCTGGACTCCGGCGCCGTCACGTCCCCCAAGGACCTGGAGAACCTCCAGCGCGAGATCACCTCGCTCGCCAAGCGCCAGGGCGACCTGGAGGACGTCGTCCTTGAGGTCATGGAGCGCCGCGAGTCCGCGCAGGAGCGCGTCACCGAGCTGACCGAGCGGACCTCCTCCGTCCAGTCGAAGATCGACGACGCCACGGGCCGCCGTGACGCCGCGTCCGAGGAGCTCGACCGCGAGACCGCCACGGTCACCAAGGAGCGCGAGGTCGTCGCCGGTTCGGTCCCCGCGGACCTCCTGAAGCTCTACGACAAGCTCCGCGACCAGCAGGGCGGCGTGGGCGCGGCCAAGCTCTACCAGCGGCGCTGCGAGGGCTGCCGCCTGGAGCTCAACATCACCGAGGTCAACGAAGTGAAGGCGGCGTCCCCGGACACGGTCGTGCGGTGCGAGAACTGCCGCCGCATCCTGGTCCGTACGTCCGAGTCCGGCCTGTAGGGACCGCTGTCCATGCCTGAGCCGTCCGTGCGTGAGTTCATCGTCGAGGCCGACGGCGGCTCCCGGGGCAACCCGGGGCCCGCGGGCTACGGCTCCGTGGTCATCGACGCGGCCACGGGGGAGACCCTGGCGGAGGCCGCCGAGTACATCGGCGTCGCGACGAACAACGTCGCGGAGTACAAGGGCCTCGTGGCCGGTCTGAAGGCGGCGCACGCGCTGGACCCGGACGCCACGGTGCACGTCCGCATGGACTCCAAGCTCGTCGTCGAGCAGATGTCGGGCCGCTGGAAGATCAAGCACCCCGACATGAAGCCGCTCGCGGCGGAGGCCGCACGGGTCTTCCCCGCGTCCCGGGTGACGTACGAGTGGATTCCGCGCGAGCGGAACAAGCACGCGGACCGGCTCGCGAACGAGGCGATGGACGCGGGCAGGCGCGGCGAGCAGTGGTCGGCCGCGGCATCGACCGCCGACCTCGACACGCGAGCCGCCCGAGCCACCGCCGCCCCGCCCCCCTCGGGCCCGCCCGGGGACGCGGCAGCGGGCGCGGCACGGGCGAGGGCGGCGCTGACGGGGGCGGCGCCGGGCGCCTTCGGTACGGGTGAGCCCGTCGCCGCCGGTGCCGCTGTCGCCGCCGGTGCCGGTGCGGCTGTCGGTGGTCGGCGGGGCGGTTCCGTCGCGCAGGACACGGTGGCGGCGCATACCGACTCCCGGGCCGACTCCCGGGCCGCACGCAATGTGTCCGCGCCGCAGGTCGGGTGGGGTGCGCCGGATCTCGGGGCCCCGGCGACCCTCGTCCTGCTGCGGCACGGGGAGACCCGGCTCACGCCCGAGAAGCGGTTCTCCGGCAGCGGGGGTTCCGATCCGTCCCTGTCGGACGTGGGGCGCGAGCAGGCCGAGCGGGCCGCCGCCGCGTTCGCCGCGCGCGGCACGATCCAGGCGGTCGTCTCCTCGCCGCTGCTGCGCTGCCAGGAGACCGCGCGCACGGTCGCCGCCCGCCTCGGCCTCGACGTCCGGCTCGAAGAGGACCTGCGCGAGGCGGACTTCGGGGCCTTCGAGGGGCTCACCTTCGCCGAGGCGCGCGCCCGGTACCCCGAGCAGCTCGACGCCTGGCTCGCCTCACCGGAGACGGCGCCGCCCGGCGGCGAGTCGTTCACCGAGGTCGCCCGCCGGGTCGCGGCGGCACGCGACCGGCTGACCGAGGCCTACGCGCGCCGCACGGTCCTGCTCGTCACGCACGTCACGCCCATCAAGACCCTCGTGCGCCTCGCCCTCGGCGCCCCGCCGGAGTCCATGTTCCGCATGGAGCTCTCGGCGGCCTCGGTCTCGGCGGTGGCGTACTACGCCGACGGCAACGCCTCGCTGCGCCTCCTGAACGACACGTCACACCTGCGCTAGCGCGGCCGGGGCGCCACTAGCGCAGGGACGCCGCCTCGCGGGCCAGGGACTCGACGCGGGCCCAGTCCTTGGCGGCCACGGCGTCGGCGGGGAGCATCCAGCTGCCGCCGACGCAGCCGACGTTCTTCAGCGCGAGGTACGTCGGCGCCGTCCCCGCGGTGATCCCGCCGGTCGGGCAGAAGCGGGCCTGCGGCAGGGGCGCGCCGAGCGACTTCAGGTACGCGGTGCCACCGGCGGCCTCGGCGGGGAAGAACTTCATCTCGGTGACGCCGCGTTCGAGCAGCGCCACGACCTCGGAGGCCGTCGAGACCCCCGGCAGAAACGGCACGCCCGACCCTTGCGCCGCGGTGAGCAGCGCGTCCGTCCAGCCGGGGCTGACGAGGAAGCGGGCGCCCGCCGCCACGGAGTCGGCGACGTGCCGCGCGGAGATCACGGTCCCCGCGCCGACCACCGCGTCCGGCACCTCGGCGGCGATGGCCCGGATCGCGTCGAGCGCCACCGGCGTCCGCAGCGTCACCTCGATCGCGGGAAGACCACCGGCCACCAGGGCCCGCGCCAGCGGCACGGCGTCGCCGAGTTCCGCCACGACGACGACGGGAATGACGGGGGCGAGGTCGAGCACGGAGGGCACGGGCGCGGGCGCGGAGGAGGTCATGGGGGCATCCTGCCCCGACCGGCGCAGCCTGCGCAAAGGTCGTTGCGCAGGCTGCAACACAGGGCTCCCGTGATCTGCCCCTAGTGGATCTCCCGGACCACCACGTCGAGCGCCCACGGCTTCCCCGCCTTCGCCGGAGGCTCCGCCTCCACCACATGGCCCAGGTCCCGCAGCGCCTGAACCAGTTCGGCGGGGCCCTCCGGCCGCGCCCCGGTGGTCAGCAGGGAGCGCACGATGCGGCCCTTCGTCGCCTTGTTGAAGTGCGAGACCACGGACCGCTTCTCGACCCCGTCGACCGTCTGCGCGTGCAGCACCCGGACGGTCGCCGTCCGCCCGGCCACCTCGCCCTTCGGCTTCCACGCCGCCGCGTACGCCGATGACCGCAGGTCGAGCACGAGCCCGTCGCCCGCCGCCTCCGGCATGACGGCGGCCATCGGCTCCCGCCAGTACGCGCCGAGCGCCCCGAGGCCCGGCAGCTTCACGCCCATCGAGCAGCGGTAGGACGGAATCCTGTCGTTCACCCCGACGGCACCCCAGAGCCCGGAGAACACCAGCAGCGAACGAGCCGCGCGCCGCTTGGCGGCGGCGTCGAGCGAGGCCAGGTCAAGCGCGTCGTACAGGACCCCCGTGTAGATCTCCCCGGCCGGGCGGGCGCCCGCCGTGCGCAGTGCGGCGTTCTTCGCGACCTCGCCCCGCAGGCCCTCGCTCAGCCCGAGGACGGCCCGCGCCTTCTCCTCGTCGGCGGAGCACAGCTCGACCAGCTCGTCGAGGACCGCCGCACGCGCCCCGGCGAGCCCCGGCAGCGACAACGACCCGGGCTTGAGCGGGGCGCCCCGCCCCGACGGAGCCTTGCCTTCGGACGGCGGCAGCAGGACGAGCACGATCGGACTCCTTAAGCGGTACGGGGAAGGGGTGCGGCCCCCGCGAAAGGGTACGGGGTGCGCGGCCCGGGACCAGCGACCCGGCGCACGGGGTGCCGAGCCGTGCCGCCCGCCATACGCTCGGTCCATGCCTCGCCGGAACCTCCACGTCACCGGCGCAGCGGAGGCTCCGTTGCGGGCCGCGCTGCGTGCGCTGCGCACGGACCTCGACGTGCCACCGGACTTCCCCGCCGACGTCCTCGCGGAGGCGGAGCGCGCCGCGAAGGCGCCCCGGCTGCCGGAGCACGACGCCACGGACATCCCCCTGTTCACCGTCGACCCGCCGGCCTCCGTCGACCTGGACCAGGCCATGCACCTCGCCCGGCGCGCGGGCGGCGGCCACCGGGTGACGTACGCGATCGCCGACGTGGCCGCCTACGTCACTCCGGACGGGCCGCTCGACGCCGAGGCGCACCGCCGCGTCACCACCCTCTACTTCCCCGACGAGCGGGTCCCGCTGCACCCCACGGTCCTGAGCGAGGACGCCGCCAGCCTGCTGCCGGGCCGGACCCGCCCCGCCGTCCTGTGGACCGTCGACCTCGACGCGGAAGGACGCACCGAACGCACCGACGTGCGCCGCGCCCTCGTCCGCAGCCGGGCGAAACTGGACTACGCGAGCGTGCAGCGGGCCATCGACGACGGCACCGCCGAGGAACCCGTCGCGCTCCTGCGGGACATCGGGCGGCTCCGCGAGGCGCTGGAGGTGGCGCGCGGCGGCATCTCGCTCAACGTGCCCGAGCAGGAGGTCGTCGAGCGCGCGGGCCGGTACGAACTCGCCTTCCGCGCGCCGCTGCCCGCCGACGGCTGGAACGCCCAGATCTCGCTTCTCACCGGCATGGCCGCCGCCGAGCTGATGCTGGCCGCGGGTACGGGCGTCCTGCGTACGCTGCCCACCGCCCCGGACGGCGCGGTCGCCCGGCTGCGCCGCACCGCCGAGGCGCTGCACATCGACTGGCCGCACCACGTCCCCTACGCGCGGCTCGTGCGCTCGCTCGACCCCCGGCAGCCGCACCAGGCGGCCTTCCTCCAGGAGTGCACGACGCTGTTGCGGGGCGCGGGCTACACGGCGTTCAGCGGCGGCGCCCTGCCCGACCTGACCGTGCACGCCGCGGTCGCCGCCCCGTACACCCACTGCACCGCCCCGCTGCGCCGCCTCGTCGACCGCTACGCCCTGGAGCTCTGCCTCGCGGCCTGCGCGGGCGCGGGCGTCCCGCAGTGGGTGCTCGCCGCCCTCGACGAGCTGCCCCAGGAGATGGCGGAGGGCACCCGGCGCGGCAACGCCGTGGAGCGCGGTTGCGTGGACATCGTCGAGGCCGCGCTGCTCAAGGACCGGGTCGGCGAGCTGTTCGACGCGGTGGTGGTCGATGTGAAGGACCGCGAACCGGCGGTGGGCACCGTCCAGTTGTCCGACCCCGCCGTCGTGGCCCGCGTCGAGGGCGGCCGGGCGAGGCTGCCGCTGGGGGAGCGGCTCAGGGTCAGGCTGACCGAGGCGGACCCGGGTGGCGCGAAGGTGCTGTTCGAACCGGCGTGAGGGCGGCGAGGGGCTCATGAGCCCCGTCGAGCCGCCTCCTGAGGGCCGCGAGCAGCTTCGCCGGTTCGTTCGCGTGCAGCCGGACCGTCGTCACCTCGCGCCGCTTGCCGAGGAGGCCGACGGCGTCCACGGGCTCCGTCAGCTCCAGGGTGAGCGAGGTCTGAGAGGCGACGGGGATGTTCAGGACGCCCTCGGCGGGCTCGTGGGTGTAGCGCCGGTCGGCGCGGGCCGAGGCGATCCGCGCCAGCGGTATCCGCAGGTCGTGGTGGGCGCCATGGCGCACCCGCAGCTCCTCGGGCGAGAGCACGTGCGGGCGGGTCACCGACGCCGCGTGGATGCCGATGAACAGCAGCACGGTGTAGACGTCGACGAACAGCACCACCGCGTGCACGGTCGGCAGGCCGCGGAGCAGCACCGACATCCCGAACGTCTCGATGACGCAGACGAAGGCGAGGCCGAACAGCATCGCCGCGTTCCCCTTGGCGTGCCCGAACGCCAGGTCCACGCCGTCCCGCACCCCGACCCGGCGCCGCGCGGGCCACAGCAAGAGGCTCGCCACGATCCGCAGCTCATGCCCGAGCAGCCGCCGCACGGGCTCGGGAACGACCTCCCGCAGGGCGGCGGCCCCGCCCCGCCGGTACAGCACGGCGAGTCCCACGGCCTCGATGACCAGGAGTACGACGAGCCCCGCCCCGCCGCTGAGCCGCGCGGGCGCGGGCAGCGCGACGCCCGCCACCGCGCACCCGGCGAACAGGGCTTCGGCGGGCAGGACCAGGTACGCGATGGCGCGCAGCGTCCGGTGCAGGGGTGTCTGGTGCGGGACCGTCATGCCGGGCCTTCTCGGTCCTGTGCGGTCTGCCGGGTCTGCCGGGTCTGCCGGGTCTGCGGGGTTCGCTGGGCGAGCAGCCGCATGGCGCGGCGGACCGCTTCCGCCTGGGCGGGCGGGAAGTCGGCGAAGAGGGCGTCGAGGAAGGCGGACGCCCCGCGGGAGGCGCCGGGGGCGCGGCCGTCGGCCAGCGCCTCCGCGCCCTCGGCCCCCAGCTCGTCGAGCAGCGAGTCGGGCAGCGCGTCGGCCAGCTTCCGCGCCGCCTCGTCCACCGCCCGCGCCACCTCCGGGTCGGTGAGGTCGGTGACCTCGGCGAGCGCGTCGAGCCGCGCGTACACCTCGTGCGCCCGCTCGACCGCGTCCCGCGCCAGCGCGGGCCCCATCGCGGCGTAGAAGCGCTCCCGGTCCTCGGGCGAGGCCGTGGTGTCGATGAGAGTCAGCATCTCGCGGTCCCTCTCGGCCATCGCGGACGCGGGCCTGCCGCTGCCCGCCGCCGTACGGCTCAGCTCGCCGAAGAAGCGGGCCAGCTCGGGCGAGACGGGCCCTTCGACGGGCAGCCGCCCCCGCTCGGCGTCGTCGAGGAGGGTCCGCAGCCGTGCCCTGCGCTCCTTCAGCGCGGCCTCCTGCCGGGCGAGGTCGGCGTCCAGTTCGGCGAGGACCTCGGCGAGGGCGCGGCCCGCGTCGTCCGCGAGCACGTCCCGCACCTCGGGCAGCCCGAGGCCCAGTTCGGTCAGCCGCCGGACACGGGCAAGCACGACGGCGTGCCGCAGCCCGTACTCGCGGTAGCCGTTGGGCAGCCGCTCGGGCTCGGGCAGCAGGCCGAGGTGGTGGTAGTGCCTGATGGTGCGCGTGGTGACGCCGACGATCCCGGCGAGCTCTCCGATCCGCATGAGGCCAGTAGAAACGTTGCCGTTGCGTCAAGGTCAAGGAGGCTGGCCCCTGGGCCCTGTGCATGTTCCTTGACGGCTAACGGCGTTAGCCGTACCGTTTTGGCTAACGAGGTTAGCCCCCTGGGTGCGGGTCGTGCGTGGCTGGTCGCGCAGTTCCCCGCGCCCCTGGGGAATCAGTTCTCGCGCCCCTGGGGAGTCGTCCCGATGCCCCTTTGACGAGGAGGAGTCCATGAGCGCTTCCGTACCGGCGGTGGACCGCCGCCACCCGAAACAGGTGCTCACCGTCATCCGCCGTACCGCATGGCTCGTGCTCGCGCTCTTCTGGTCGGTGCTCGGCGTCCTGGAGGGCGTCCATCACGGCTGGCTCGCGGGCCTGTTCGCCCTCGCCTTCTTCGTCGCCCCCGACCTGACCTTCCTCCTCGGCCTCCGCGACGCGCCGCACATGGCCCATGGCCAGCTCCCTCCCCGGGCCGTCCCGTACTACAACGCGGCCCACCGGGCCCTGGTCCCGCTCGCCCTCCTCGGCCTGTACGCGGCGGTCCCGGGGAAGTGGGCGCCGCTCCTCGCGGCCCTCTGCGGCTGGCTGGCGCACATCTCGTACGATCGCGCCTTCGGCTATGGACTGCGT
Organism: Streptomyces flavofungini; assembly: GCF_041028215.1. Taxonomy (GTDB): domain Bacteria; phylum Actinomycetota; class Actinomycetes; order Streptomycetales; family Streptomycetaceae; genus Streptomyces; species Streptomyces flavofungini_B. Next base: position 355 of record NZ_JASKYR010000315.1, on the reverse strand, counting down.
ACGAAGGAAGGGTTTCAACGTGGCTGACCAGCGGCGGGCGGCCGGTGCGCCGCCCACGTGGGGGGAGCACCTCACGCCCCGGGCCAGGGAGATCGTCGGCGCGGCCAGGGAACTCCTGGAGGAGTCCGGGGCCGAGAAGCTGACGATGCGCTCACTCGCCGACCGGCTCGGCATCAAGGCGCCCTCGCTCTACAAGCACTTCCCCGACAAAGCGGCGGTGGAGGTCGAGCTGATCGCGCAGATGCTCGACGAGTTCGCGACGGTCTCCGAGGCGGCCGAGGCGCGGTCCCCGGGCTCCCTGGACGCCCTCACCGACGCCTACCGCGCCTACGCCCTGCGCCACCCCCACCTCTAC
>NZ_JASKYR010000314.1:0-8689 GCF_041028215.1 Streptomyces flavofungini | reverse complement strand
GTCCACGACACGGTCAGCTCCCGCGCGCGGGCGTCCCACCGGTAGGAGACCGGGTCGCCCGCTATCGCCCGGGGAGAGGGCCGGTCGAGGACCGGCAGCAGCGCCGTCGGCCTGAGTTCCGCGTCCCAAGGGGCCCAGGGCCCGGGGTCGTTGGACCAGTAGGCGATGCCCGCCCCCATCTCGTCCGCCATGCGCTGCACCTTCTCCACGTACTCCATGGCCCCCGGCAGCCCCACGTCGAGCCCGAACTCGCCGATGACCACCGGCGCCCCGAGCCGCCGCGCGGTCCGCTCGGTCTGCTCGCGCCAGGACGCCAGCGAGGCGTCGACCCGCCTCCTGGTGTCGCCGGTGTAGCCGCCGCCGAGGTCCATGGGGAGCGGGTAGAGGTGGGGCGCGTACGCGATACGGGCCTCGTCGCCGTCGCCGCGCGGGTCGTCAAGGCGCGGGAGGCCGGTCGCGAAGCCCCAGTTGGCGCCGATCGCGGAGGGTTCGACGAAGAGCCAGTGGTCGCGGTCGACCTCCCGGATCGCGCCGACGCAGTCCTCGTAGAGCCGGGCGAGCGGTCCGGCCTCGAAGGCGGGGCCCTGCACGCTGCCGCCCCACGGTTCGTTCATCAGGTCGTAGCCGATGACCGCGTCGTCGTCGGCGAAGCGCTCCGCCACCGCCCGCCAGGCGCGCGCGTAGTGGGCGCGCAGGTCGCGGCCCCCTTCGGCCGTCCCCCAGAAACGGTCGAAGGCGCGGACGGTGCCCGGCTCCGCGTAACCGAGCTCCCAGGGGTCGGTGGCGGCAGAGGGCAGGCCGTCCGTGCGGGTGGCCCACTTCGGGGCGCCGTTCCCGCCGGTTCCCGGCCCGTACAGATCCTGGTGCATGTCGAGCAGGACGTGATAGCCGCGTTCGCCGTACCACCGCACGCGCTCGGCGACCCGGTCCAGATACGCCGTGTCGTACGCGCCCGGGGCCGGTTCGACCTTGCGCCACTGGAGGAGGAAGCGCACGAAGTTGGTGCCGAGGGCACGCCGCTCGCGGGCGACGTCCTCCTCCTTGATCCAGGGCAGGCCGTCGGCGGCCGACTTGGCGCTGCTCGCGGTCGAGAGGCCGCGCAGCACCAGGGCGCGGCCCTGCCGGTCGGTGATCCACCGGTGGCCGCTCGCGGTGTCGGCGCGCGCGGCGCCCGCGCCCTTCGGTCCCACGGCGTACAGGAGGGCGGCGGCGACGGCGAGCACCGCGCATCCGACGGCCCACGTGCGCCAGGCGGCAGGGGGTCTCATGCGGCGGATGGTAGGGCGGCGATCCGTGGGAGAACAGACCTGAGCATTGTTCACTTTTTCTCGGTCCGGACCCTGTCGGCCTGGTTCGACGCGTCCTACAGTGACGCGCCATGCGGATGAGGACGGACGTACTGCGTTCCCGGGCCGACGCCTTGCGCAGTCGGGCCTACGCCTTGCGCGCCCGGGCCGACGGCACGGTCGTGGTGGCCGGGGTCTGCCTGCTGCTCGTCCTGGTGCACGGCAGTGGCACGCTGCTGACCGCCTTCACCGCGCGGGCGGGCCTGTCGGTGGTGCCGAGCGCGCTCGGTGTGCCCTTCGCGCTGCCGGGGCTGCGGGCGACTCCGCTGGGCGGGACGGGGKGGCTCCTGGTGGCCGTCGCGGCGGCGAGAACCCGCCGCCATCTGCGCGGGCGCCCCGCGGCGGGGCGGGGGCGCCGCCTGCTCGCGGGCTGGACGGCGCTGATCGCGGGCGCCGCCGTCGCGGGTGCCTGGCGCGGTCTGGCCGCGGCCCGCATGGTCGAGGCGGATTCGTGGGGCTGGCTCGCGCTGCCGCTGACGGGGGCGGCGTTCGGCGCTCTGTGGGGCGTGGCGCTGGGGTGGCTGCCGGGTCTCGCGGCGCTCGGCCTCCGGCAACGGCGTCCGGACGTCCGCGCGCATTCGGCGGCCAGGGGTGGACCGTGAGCCGCTCGCGCCAATGCCGATGCGGATGCGGATGCCCATGCCGCGCGTATCGCGGAATTCCGGCCCAAGGGAATTAAACCTGTATTCGGCGGCGAATTCTCCGGAGCGCGCCCGGACGTGCGTCACCGGACAGGGAAGCGACAGGCAAGCGACTGGCAAGCAACAGGCGGGCGACAAGCAAGGGCAGTGCCCCGTAAAACAAAAAGGCCGGGGCCCGCACCTTGGGTGCGGGCCCCGGCCCTGAAGTACACGCGAGCGTCAGGCAGGCAGGATGTTCTCGGCCTGCGGGCCCTTCTGGCCCTGCGTGACGTCGAAGGTCACCTTCTGGCCCTCCTGCAGCTCACGGAAGCCCTGGGTGGCGATGTTCGAGTAGTGGGCGAAGACGTCCGCGCCGCCACCCTCCTGCTCGATGAAGCCGAAGCCCTTTTCCGAGTTGAACCACTTCACGGTGCCGTTGGCCATGTCATATCTCCTTCGGGGCAGTGCCCGTGGAGTCCACACTGTGCGGACTCCGCGTCGCCGCGATGATTACCCCGTCCGGACAGACCGGCAATACGAAGTGCCCCGTCGACAACAGGAAAGTCGACTGGAGCACTTGAAGTCTCTGGGAACCACAACTGCAACTGAAAATGACACTAGCACGGCCACCGCGAGGACGCAGGATTCTTCATATCGCTCCGCCGGTCGGCGGATAAACCCTCATCGCGCATCGGGCGAAATTCTGTATCTGCCGGAACAGATATGAGCCCGCGGACTCAGGATGGCGCCCCCTCGGCCCGCTCGGCGGGGCCGCTCAGCTCCTCGTTGCGGCGCAGCGCGTCGTCGAGCCGGTCCTCAAGGACGACGATGCGGCAGGCGGCCTCGATCGGGGTGCCCTGGTCGACGAGCTCGCGGGCGCGCGCGGCGATGCGGAGCTGATGGCGGGAGTAGCGGCGGTGGCCGCCCTCGGACCGCAGCGGGGTGACGAGGCCCGCCTCGCCGACCGCCCGGAGGAATCCGGGTGTGGCGCCGATCATCTCGGCGGCGCGGCCCATGGTGTACGCGGGATAGTCGTCGTCATCGAACCGGTCGGGGCCGTGCGTGAGGGTCTCTGAGGGCATCTGCACCTTTTCCTGAGCATGTCGAAGAGCCCGCTGCCGTATGACACCGGGCCAAGGAACCCTAAGCACGGCGAAACGGCATGTCTACCGTAACCGCGGTAGATTTTCGGAGACGGAGGAACAGGAATCCGGGCACGCGGGCCGCGCTCCGCCTCGGTAGGCTCATCGGTCATGTCGAAGCCTGACGAACTGCTCGTCGACATCGCCTCCCTGGTGGAGTCCGAGCACAGCAATCAGATGTCCCTCACCGTGGTCGTGGCCGGCGCCGTCATCACCGGACGCCTGGCTCCGGAAGCCCTGTGGCGGCGGCGGGTCGCCGAAGTCCTGAAGGACTCGGACCGGCTCGGCCCCTTCGCCTCCGTCTTCGAGGCGGACGCGGGCTCCGGCCCGCCGCCCGAGCGCGCACGGCCCACCCATCTCCACTTCCACCTGGCACGCATCCTCCAGGGCAGCCTCGGCCTCCCCGAGACGGGCGGGATGTACCGCATCCCGCTCCTGGACGTCAGCGCCTGGAGCGTGGGAGACCTCAGCTACTCCGACAACTAGCCGACCGCAAGCGCCGTCCGGCCCCCCGCGCGGGGGAGCCGGACGGCGCGCACGCCGAGCGCTGAGGTCACCGGAGCCCGGAGGGCTTCGGCAGTCCGCAGCCCGCGCGGTTCAGGTCGATCTTGCTGCCCGCTCCGACGCAGGGGACGAGCTGGTACGTCTGCTGGGCGTAGTTGATGCCCTGGCGGACGGTGACCTTGCCGCTCTCGTCGACCTCGCAGGGGTTGTTGTCCGTGCACCGGCCGCCGCTCTCGTTGCCGGTGTTGTTGACGGCGACGACCTTGCCGGTCTGGTCGTCGATCACCGGGGAGCCGGACGTACCGCCGATGGTCTGGCAGGCGGAGGTGTAGCGGACCGAGTCCTTCCAGGTCCAGTTCCCCTCCTTGAGGCGGTAGGCGAAGCCGTCGACGCCGCACTTGTAGAGCTTCTTCCAGTAGCCCGACGCGACGGTGATCGCCCGGCCCTGCGCGGGGCGCTTCGAGTCGAGCTCCAGGGCCTTGATCCCGTACTTGCTCTCGATGTCCTGGTACGTGCTGGTGAGCCGGTAGAGCGACATGTCCGTGTCGGTCATGGTGCCGTAGGCGAGCCTGGCGGCCCTGAGTGTCGCGAGCCGTCCGCCCGAGCCGTTGAGCAGGGTGAAGCTGCGCGTGGACGCCTTGTCGACGAGGACCTCGCCCGGCGCGGGGAAGCCGCTCTCCAGGCAGTGGCCGTTGGACAGGACGAGCGCGGGGTCACCCGGCTGCGAGCCGGGCACGCGGACGACCGAGCCGGAACAGTTGCTGAGCGCCACCGTCCCCGCGAGATCGACGGCCTTGACCTTCGCGGACGGTGCGTCGCTCACGGCGGTGGCAGGCGCCGCCGTCGCTCCGATGAGCAGAGCGGCGAAACACGTACCGACGAGAGGCTTCTTCATGTGGGGGTCCCCTCAGATGACTGTGTGACCGAAGTTCTTTCGGCTTTGTCATGCGCATTGTTGAGGTATTGCGGCCCGGGGACAAGAGTGCGACGCCGATGGCGCGGGCCGGGGAATCCGCTCCCCCGACCGCCGGAACACCCCGTAAGCTCGCGCCCATGCAGGTCATCCAGTCGACGAAGCTCGCCAACGTCTGTTACGAGATCCGGGGCCCCGTGCTTGAGGAGGCGATGCGGCTGGAGGCAGCGGGCCACCGCATCCTCAAGCTGAACACCGGCAATCCCGCCGCGTTCGGCTTCGAGTGCCCGCCCGAGATCCTGGAGGACATCCTCCGCAACGTCGGCGACGCCCATGGCTACGGCGACGCCAAGGGCCTCCTCGCGGCCCGCCGCGCGGTCGTCATGCACAACCAGACGCTCGGCATCGAGACCGACGTCGAGCACGTCTTCATCGGCAACGGCGTCTCCGAGCTCATCGTGATGGCCATGCAGGGCCTGCTCGACGACGGCGACGAGGTCCTCGTACCCGCGCCCGACTACCCGCTCTGGACCGCCGCCGTGTCGCTGTCCGGCGGCACCGCCGTGCACTACCGCTGCGACGAGCAGGCCGACTGGATGCCGGACCTCGCCGACATCGAGCGCAAGGTGACCGACCGCACCAAGGCGATCGTGATCATCAACCCGAACAACCCGACCGGCGCCGTCTACAGCGAGGAGATGCTGCGCGGGCTCACCGACATCGCCCGCCGCCACAACCTCCTGGTCTGCTCGGACGAGATCTACGACAAGATCCTCTACGACGGCGCCACGCACACGCCGACCGCCGCCGTCGCCCCCGACCTGCTGACCCTCACCTTCAACGGCATGTCGAAGGCGTACCGCGTGGCGGGCTACCGCGTCGGCTGGATGGCGGTCTCGGGGCCCAAGGCGCACGCCTCCTCCTACATCGAGGGCCTGACGATCCTCGCCAACATGCGCCTGTGCGCGAACATGCCGGGCCAGCACGGCGTGGTCGCCGCGCTGAGCGGGCGGCAGACGATCAACGACCTGGTGCTGCCGGGCGGGCGGCTGCTCGAACAGCGCGACACGGCCTACGACCTGCTCACGCAGATTCCCGGGGTGAGCTGTGTGAAGCCCAAGGGGTCGCTGTACCTGTTCCCGCGGCTCGACCCGAAGGTCTTCAAGATCAAGGACGACCGGCAGATGGTCCTCGACCTGCTGCGGGCCGAGAAGATCATGGTGGTGCACGGCACCGGCTTCAACTGGCCCGAGCCCGACCACTTCCGGGTCGTCACCCTGCCGACGGCGACGGACCTCACGGAGGCGGTCAAGCGGATCGGCAACTTCCTGGACGGCTACAGCCAGCCGTGAGGCCCCCGGTCCGGACCCCGCCCGACACCGGTCCGGCCCCCGCCCGACACCGGTCCGGACCCCGCCCGACACTGGTCCGGACCCGGCTCAACTTTAGACGGAATCTAAGCTAGGATGTATCCAAGACAGCTTGGAGGCCATCTCATGTACGAGCCGATCCGCACCAAGTCGGTCCATTCGATGGCCGACGACGCGGGCTTCCCGCACCGCTCCCGCGAGGAGGAACTGGACATCCAGCTCGCCGGGCACCTCGCCGCGCTGCTCGCGGTCACCGACGAGCTGCGCGTCCTCGCCCCCGACGCCGACCTGGACGCCGCGGCCGACCGCCTCGCCGACCAGGTGGCCCGGCTGCGCCACGGCGCGCTCCCGCCGCGCTCGTCGGTCGCCGCCGCCATCCACGAGCCGCACCTCGCCGCCCTGCACCAGCGCGCCCACGCCCTCGCGGGCCGCGCCCTGGTCGTGGCGGCCTCCCGCGCCGACACCGCGGCGGCGATCCTGGCCGCCGAGCGCATGGACGTCCACGCGGACGCCACGCGCCTGGTCTGCGCCTCCTGAACGGCCCCGGTCCGCGGCCGGGGAGGCCACGGACCGGGCGCCACCGACGCCGGACGCCACGGCGGCCCGACATGGCTGAACCCCCGCACGCCGTTGTGCGGGGGTTCAGCCGTCCGGGGTACGCGGCCTCAGCCGAGCCGCTCCACCAGCGCGTGGTACTCGTCCCACAGGGCCTTGGGCGTGTGGTCGCCGAAGGTGTTGAGGTGCTCGGGGACCAGTGCGGCCTCCTCGCGCCAGACCTCCTTGTCGACCGTGAGCAGGAACTCCAGGTCGGCCTTGTCCAGGTCGAGCCCCTCGGTGTCCAGCGCGTCGGCCGTCGGCAGGATGCCGATCGGGGTCTCGACGCCCTCGGCCCTGCCGTCGAGGCGGTCCACGATCCACTTCAGGACGCGGCTGTTCTCGCCGAAGCCGGGCCAGACGAACTTGCCCGCCTCGTTCTTGCGGAACCAGTTCACGTAGTAGATCTTCGGCAGCTTGGACTGGTCCTTGTCCGCGCCGACCTTCACCCAGTGGGCCATGTAGTCGCCCATGTTGTAGCCGCAGAACGGCAGCATGGCGAACGGGTCGCGGCGCAGCTCGCCGACCTTGCCCTCGGCGGCGGCGGTCTTCTCGGAGGCGACGTTCGCACCGAGGAAGACGCCGTGCTGCCAGTCGAAGGACTCGGTCACGAGCGGCACGGCCGAGGCGCGGCGGCCGCCGAAGAGGATCGCCGAGATCGGCACGCCCCGCGGGTCCTCCCACTCGGGCGCGATGATCGGGCGTGGTGAAGCGGGCGTTCGGGTGGGCGGCGGGCGTGCCGGACTCGGGGGTCCAGTCGTTGCCCTTCCAGTCCGTGAGGTGCGCCGGGGTCTCCTCCGTCATGCCCTCCCACCAGACGTCGCCGTCGTCGGTGAGCGCCACGTTGGTGAAGACGGAGTTGCCCCAGAGCGTCTTCATCGCGTTGGCGTTGGTGTGCTCGCCGGTGCCGGGCGCGACGCCGAAGAAACCGGCCTCGGGGTTGATCGCGTAGAGGCGGCCGTCCTCGCCGAACCGCATCCAGGCGATGTCGTCGCCGATGGTCTCGACGGTCCAGCCGGAGATCGTCGGCTCCAGCATCGCGAGGTTGGTCTTGCCGCAGGCGGAGGGGAAGGCGGCGGCGACGTACTTCGACTCGCCGCGCGGCGGGGTGAGCTTGAGGATCAGCATGTGCTCGGCGAGCCAGCCCTCGTCGCGGGCCATGACGGAGGCGATGCGCAGGGCGTAGCACTTCTTGCCGAGCAGGGCGTTGCCGCCGTAGCCCGAGCCGTAGGACCAGATCTCGCGGTCCTCGGGGAAGTGCGAGATGTACTTCACGGGGTTGCAGGGCCAGGGGACGTCGGCCTCGCCCTCGGCGAGCGGTGCGCCGAGGGTGTGCACGGCCCTGACGAAGAAGCCGTCGTCGCCGAGCTCGTCCAGGACGGCCTGGCCCATGCGGGTCATGGTGCGCATGGAGACGGCGACGTACGCCGAGTCGGTGATCTCGACGCCGATGGCGGACAGCGGTGAGCCGACCGGGCCCATGCAGAAGGGCACGACGTACATCGTGCGGCCTCTCATCGACCCGCGGAAGACGCCGCCCCGCCCGTTGTGGCCGGTGAAGATCTCCCGCATCTCGGCGGGGTTCTTCCAGTGGTTGGTCGGGCCCGCGTCCTGCTCCCGCTTCGAGCAGATGAAGGTGCGGTCCTCGACGCGCGCGACGTCGGTCGGGTCGGAGGCCGCGTAGTACGAGTTCGGGCGCTTGACCGCGTCGAGCTTCTTGAACGTGCCCTTCGCGACGAGCTCCTCGCACAGGGCCTCGTACTCGGCCTCGGAGCCGTCACACCAGACCACCCTGTCCGGCTGCGTCAGTTCGGCGATCTCGTCGACCCAGGAGGCGAGCTCCCGGTGGCCGGTCGGGACGGTGTTGGTCGGAAGGGTGCTGGGAGCCGCGATGTCGCGCGCCACGATTGCTCCTAATCGAGGGGGTTTTGAGGATGTATGCCCCGTGGGGGCTGCGACCCGGACGCTTCACGTGGAAATTCCCTCTGGCGCTCATCCGGTGCCGACCGCACTCATATGATCATCCGACGGCACTGCCCATCTGTCCAGAGGGCCTCACACCTGAGCGACGTGAGCATCGCCACTTGTCCGGGTCCGGGTGCGAAAGCGGGGATCGGTGCGGTGGCGGGCGGGGCCTGAGGCGGGGACGGGCGCGATTGATGTCCGACTTACGGAGGCGTAGGTACGATTCCGCCATGAC
>NZ_JASKYR010000313.1:0-9024 GCF_041028215.1 Streptomyces flavofungini | reverse complement strand
GGCCTGGACCGGGAGGGGGCGGGCGACCGGGACCGCGCAACCCGGCGCCGACCCTGCTCCGGCGCTGAACCGGCATGCCTGTACGTCTACGTCGAGCGGCATGCCCCGGTGCCGACCGGCATGCCCATTTCGAGAGGAACCCATGAGTACGAACCACTCCGCGCAGCCCGTACGAGCCGCGACAGGAGACGGCGAAGGCGTGCCGGACGCACGTCAGTTGCGCACGATCCTGATAGCCGTCTCCGTCGCGCTGATGGCCGTCATCGCCTCCGTGTCCGGCCTGAACGTCGCGCAGACCCACATGGCCGTGGAGTTCGGCGCCTCGCAGAACACGATCCTCTGGATCATCAACATCTACACCCTTGCCCTGGCGGCGCTGTTGCTGCCGCTCGGCGCCATCGGCGACCGCCTGGGCCGCAAGCCCATGCTCATCGCCGGTCTCGGTGTCTTCGGCGCCGCGAGCGTGGTGGCGGGGCTGGCCCAGTCGGCCGAGGTCATGCTCGCCGCGCGGGTCGCCGCCGGTGTCGGGGCCGCGATGATCATGCCCATCACCCTGGCCGTCATCACCTCCACCTTCCCGGAGGAACAGCGCGGCAAGGCGATCGGGGTGTGGACCGGTGTCGCCGGAGGCGGCGGCATCCTCGGCATGTTCCTCTCCGCCCTGCTGGTCGATGTCGCGGACTGGCGCTGGCTGTTCGTCCTGCCGGTGGCTCTCGTACTGGTAGCCCTCGCCATGACGGTGAAGTCGGTCCCCAACTCCCGGGAGGCCTCGGGCCATCGCTTCGACACGGTCGGCGCCCTGGTCTCCGCCGTCGCCGTCGTCGGCCTCATCTTCGTCCTCCAGGAAGGTCCCGAGCGCGGCTGGACCGCCCCGGCCACCCTGACCGGCCTCGCGGCGGGTCTGATCGCCGCGATCGGCTTCGTCGTCTGGGAACTGCGCCGCCGGGAGGCGGCACTGCTGGACGTGCGGCTGTTCCGGGAGCGCGGTCTGGCCGGGGGTTCGGTCACGCTCCTCGCGGTCTTCGGTGTGCAGGCGGGCATCGCGGTGGTGCTCTTCCCGTTCTTCCAGGCCGTGCTCGGCTGGTCGGGCCTGCTGTCCACGGTGGCCCTGATGCCCATGGCCGTCACGATGATGATGGCCTCCGGCCTGGCACCCAAGCTGGCCGCCCGCGTCGGTCCCCGCTCGACCATGGCCACGGGGGTGGCGCTGGCGGGCGTCGGCCTTGCACTGATGGCCCTGCTCGTCTCGGCCGACGGCGGCTTCGCGTCCATCCTGCCCGGCATGCTCGCCATGGGCGTCGGCATGGGCCTGTCGATGACCCCGTCCACCGAGGCCATCACCGGCTCCCTGCCGCGTGAGAAGCAGGGCGTCGCCTCCGCGCTCAACGACGTCACCCGCGAGTTCGGCACCGCACTCGGCGTCGCCCTGCTCGGCGCCCTGCTGTCCGCCGGTTACCGCGGCGCCATCGGTGACAGGCTGCACGGCATCCCCCGGGAGACGGCGGACACCGCCCGCGAAGGGGTCGCCAACGCCGTCGAGGCGGCCCAGGGCGGCGGCCCGCACGCGCGGGACCTCGTCCGGGCCGCCAAGGAGTCCTTCGTCGACGGCTGGCAGCAGGCCATGTGGGCGGGCGTCGCCGTCATGGCCGCGCTCTTCCTCTACGTCGCCCTGCGCGGCCCGGGACGCCCGGCCCCCACCGTCGCGGACGGGCACGAGACCGTCCAGGCGGACGCCCTCAACTGACGTACCCCGGGAGGAGAGCGGCCCCGCGCGCTTGTAGGCACCCGCGCGGGGCCGCCGCCCAGATGGTGCGATGTGCCCCGCGACTCAGCGGAACGCGGCGATGTTGCGGGCGACCCAGTCGCTGAACGGGTGCGGGGCGCGGCCGAGGACCCCTTCCACGTCCGGACTGATCCGCAGTTCGGCGGGGTTGGGGGCGGAGATGATGTCCAGGGTGTCGTCGGCGAGCTCCGCGGGCACGAACCGGGTCATCTCGGCCTTGGCCTCGGCCCGGGTGAGTTCGTGGAACCGTATCGGTGAGCCGAGGGCGGCGGCGATCGCCGCGGCCTGCTGACGTGGTGTGATCACCTCGGGACCGTTCAGTTCATACACCCCGCCCGTGTGCCGGTCGTCCAGCAGGCAGGCGGCCGCGACCTCGGCGATGTCCGCCGGGTCGATGACCGGCACCCCGACGTCACCGAAGGGCGCGGCGACCGTCCCCCGTGTGCGGATGGAGTCCGCCCAGCCCAGGGCATTGGAGGCGAAGCCGCCCGGGCGCAGGATGGCCCAGTCCAGGCCGGATGCGCGTACCGCGTCCTCCAGCGCGCGCATCGTCACCCGCGTCGGGCCCAGCGGCCTGGTCGCCACACCCTGCGAGGACAGCAGGACGACCCGGCGGACCCCGCTGGCCACGGCCAGGTCGATGAGCTCGGACGGCCTGGCCCCAGGGGCGTGCAGGTCGCCGGAGAGCAGCAGGAACAGGGCCTTCGCCCCGTTCAACGCGGGTGCAAGGCCCGCCGGATCGGCCAGGTCGGCCACCGCGTGCCGGACCCCGTCCGGTACCGGCGCCACGCGCCGCGACACGGCTGTCACCCGCTCGCCCGCCCCGGCAAGGGCCCGCGTCAGAGGCCGTCCCACATTCCCGGTGGCCCCGGTCACCACGATCATGTTCAGTTTCCCGTCCGTTGTATCCGATGTATCCGTTGCATCTGGTGTGTCTGACGGGAGCTGACGCTAGGAGGTGGGCTTACTTTCCGTAAGAACATACCTATGGGTAAGCTCCGTACATGAGTGAAGGCGTGCAGCTCGGGCAGGCCGAGGTGGCCCGACGGTATGAGGTGTTTCACACCGACTGCCCCGCGCGGGACGTGGTCGACCACGTGACCAGCAGGTGGGGCGTCTGGGTGCTGATCTCCCTGCGGAACAACGACCTTCGCTTCTACGAACTGCGCGAGAGCATCCGGGGCGTCAGCGAGAAGATGCTGGCCCAGACCCTGCGGGGGCTGGTCAAGGACGGCCTGGTCTGGCGGAAGGTCGAGCCGACGACGCCGCCTCAGGTCACCTACGGACTCACCGAGTTCGGCCGGGAGGTGGGTGAGCCGCTGACCGACCTGCTCGACCGGATCACCCAGCGGCTGCCGTCCTCGCGCGATGCGCCGAACGCCTCCTGAGGCTTGCCCGCGCGGAGCCGCGATATTGGATGGCGCACCCGAACGGGCGCGTTCAAGCTGGTTGCCGTGACAGAGCAGAAGCATCAGATCCGCGCCCGGTACACCGATTCCACGGTCACCGTCTACCAGGCGTATCCGCCGGAGATCGGTCTCCCGGCGGCCCGGGAACGACGTTTCCCCGCGGTGTGGAAGCGGGACCGGATGACCTGGGTCAAGCCGTCGTTCCTGTGGATGATGTACCGCTGCGGATGGGGCACCAAGGAGGGCCAGGAGGCCGTCCTCGCCCTGGAGATCACCCGCGAAGGCTTCGAGTGGGCACTGGCCCACGCCTGCCTCTCCCACTACGAGCACGGTCTGCACGCCGATCACGCCACCTGGAAGCGCCAGTTGCAGCAGGCCACGGCCCGGGTGCAGTGGGACCCCGAACGCGACCTGCGGCTACAGCCGCTTCCGCACCGGTCACTGCAACTCGGCCTCGCCGGTGCGGCCGCGCGTCGCTACGCCGACGAGTGGATCGTCTCCATCACCGACGTCACGGCACTCTCGCACGCGGTGCACGCCCATGTGAGGGACGGAGACCTGGACCGTGCGCGGCAGCTCCTGCCCCGGGAGAGCCCCTATCCCGTGCACGAAGGGGTCCTGGCTCACCTGCACCAGTAGGGAGTCGGCTCGTCGACGGCGCCACCGGTGCGCCGTCCGGGAGCGCGTGATGGTGTGGGCGGCGACCGAGTCGCTCCGGAACGCTTCACCTGTACCGCTTCAGGTGGTTTATGTGTGCGGCCGCCGTTGCCACCCTCTCTTGTTGCTTCCATGGGTGCACAACCCTCAAGGGCAGTGCGGACAAGCCGCGTTGCCGATGACGGAAGGGGTTCCCTCATGGAAGACAACCCGCTCGCGGTCGAGGAGTACGAAGAGCCGGTCATGGTGGAGGTGGGTGACTTCGCCGAGGTGACTCTGGGCCCGCACTACGTAGGGATCTGGGACGGCTACGGCGCCTACAGCAACTGACACCTGGAGGTACCGAGTGGCCCATACGGTCTGAGCAAAGGGGTTGCGGTGCGCGGAAGTTGGTTCGTCGTCCTGCCGGACGGGGAGGTCACTGCCCCGGCTGTCCGCAAGCTGCGCCCCTTGGCCTCGTGCGTGCTCGCCCACGCTTCCGGGCGGCCGTGGCTGATGGGCCGCTGGCCCGCAGGTTCACTCCTTTCGGTGGGTGCGGGACAGGTACGGGCGGTGGTGGCCGGGGAGTGTGCGGCCACCACCGCCGATCTGCGCGCACGGCTGGGGCGAGTGCGGTCGGTCGCGGAGGCGGGAAAGGCCGCCGAGGGGCTGCCGGGCTGCTTCCATCTGGTCGTATCGGCCGGGGGCCGGGTATGGGCGCAAGGGACGCTGGCCGGGGTACGCAAGGTGTTTCACACGCGGTTCAGCGGGACGTCGGTGGCGTCCGACCGCCCGGACGTGCTGGCCTCGGTGACCGGCGCCGGATGGGACACCTCCTGGCTGGCGCTGCGCCTGTCCGGGATGGTGATGCCCTTTCCCGTACACGAGTCGGTTCCCTGGGACGGGGTCGAGGCAGTGCCGTCGGACCGTGCCTGGGTGCTGGAGGCGGACGGGCGCGGGGGAGAGGTGCTCCGTTGGCGGGCGCCCGAGGCGGAGGCGTCGCTCGACGAGGGCGCGGCAGCCGTACGGACCGCGCTCCGGGGTGCGGTGGCAGCACGGGCGGCGAGGGAAGCGCCGGTCAGCGTCGATCTGTCCGGAGGCATGGACTCCACCAGTCTGGCCTTCCTCGCCGGTGCGGGCGGGACGAAGCTGGTGACCTACCGCTTCGCCGAGACGGACACCGGCAACGACGACGCCCACTACGCCCGGCTGGCCGCGCGGCGACTGCCGCGAGCGCGGCATGTGGTGGATGCCGTCGAAGCGGGCGCGACGATGTTCGCCGGGCTCGGGCCACGGGCGGTCGAGGCGGACCACGCGGACGCCGAGCCGTTCGGCTGGGTGCGCTCACGTGCCCGCATCGAGCACCTGGCCCGCACGATGGCCGACGCGGGCTCGCGGACGCATCTGGCCGGGCACGGCGGGGACGAGCTGTTCCGTACGGGCTCCCACACCCATCTGCACGACTTCGTGCGCCGGTTCCCGGTCGGGGGACTGGGGCGGGTGCGGGACTACCGGGCCATGGCACGCGCCTCGTGGCCTGCCACGCTGCGCGCCCTGGCCGACCGCCGGGACCCGGCGCGAGAGCTCTCCCGGCAGGCCCGGCGGCTGGCGGCGGGGACACCGCCCGCGACCAGGGACGGGTGGCGGGTCGGCTGGGCGCCCATGCCGTGGCTGCCGGTGTGGGCGAGTGGGGCGGCGGTGGAGGCGGCGCGCTCGGTCCTCGATGCGGCCGTCAAGGCCGGGCCGCAGCCGCTGGCGCCGTGGCGGGAGCAGCATGAGGTGCTGCTGCTGGCCCGCTGCACCGGAGGCCTCGTGGCCCAGGCCGACCGGCTGACCCGGCGCACGGCCGGTGTCGGTCTCGCGGTGCCGTTCCTCGACGACCAGGTCCTGCACGCCGCGTTGGCCGTGCGGCCGCAGGACCGCAACACCCCCCGCCGCTACAAACCGCTCCTCGCGGAGGCGATGCGCGGCATCGTTCCCCGGGAGGTGCTGGAGCGACGCACGAAAGGGGAGTTCAGCGCCGATCTCTACCGTGGCTGGCAGCGCAACCGGGGGGAGATTCTGGCCCTGATGGAGGACTCGCGGCTGGCCGCGCACGGGTTGATCGACCCGGGGCTGCTGCGGCGTACGCTCGCCGGTCCGCATACCTCCGCCGCCCCGTTGGGGTCACTGGACGCCACCCTGGCCGCCGAGGTGTGGCTGCGTTCCCTGGAGGAAACGCGGCGGGCTTCGCAGAGGCCGGACGGTGGGCTCATCGGGCGCGGCCCCGGGCACCGCCACGGGGAGGTGGGGCGGTGAACGGCTCGAACGGTTTCGCCCTGCGGGACCACGTCACCGTCATCGACACCCCTGACGGCGCGGTGCTGCTCAACCAGCGCACCGGCCGTTACTGGCAGCTGAACGCGACAGCCACCCTGGTACTGCGGACACTGGCCGAGGGCGGCACACCCGAGCAGGCGGCGGCCACGCTGACCGCGCGCCACCCGGCAGCCGCCGACCGCGCCGACGGTGATGTCGAGGCGCTCCTTCGCACCCTGCGTGACGCCGACGCCCTCGTCCCGCGCTGAACCCGTCGCCGTAGGGGGGCACACCGCCGTGGCCCGCCACACGCCAGAAGGAAGATCCGCATGAGCCATGACGTGACGCTCGCCGCCCGGGAGCCGCTGCCGCTGTCGCGGCGGCCGGCCGCGTTGCTCGCCGTCGGCGCCGCCCGGCTGCTGGCCACCCGCTCCCCGCACACCATCGGGCGCGTGCTGCGCCGACTGCGCAGGGGTGCCCTCCCGGCGACCACCTCGCAGGCACGTGCCGCCCGTGCCGCCGTCGTCACACTCAGCCGTCGCTGCGCCACCAACACGGGATGCCTGCAACGCTCCCTGGCCGCCACCCTGCTGTGCCGACTGCGCGGCACCTGGCCCACCTGGTGCACGGGCGTGCGCACCCAGCCCTTCTCCGCGCACGCCTGGATCGCCGTGGAGGGCACACCCGTAGCGGAACAGCAGGCGGCCGACTACTACACCGCCGTCCTGACCGTTCCACCCCTGCGGCGCCCCTGAAGGCCTCACCGCACCCCGGCCCGCTCGCGGCCTTTCTCCTCATCCACCTCTTGACCCCCGGCGCGTGACTCCCTAGTGTCCTCCCACCTCACGAGGTACATCGATCAACCAATCGTTAACCGCTTGGTTGGAGACCACCGCTGTGCGCACATCGCTGACCCGGCGCGGCCTGCTCGCCGCCGGTTCCGGGCTGGCCGCGGCCACCGCCCTGCCCGCCCTGTCCGGCTGCTCCTCGCTGGCGTCGGCGGATTCGCGCTCACGGGTGGCCGCCGGTGCCCCGGATCTGACCTGCCGGGTCACGGTCCGCAACGCCGGTACGCGGCCCGCGCACGAGACGGTCCAGCTCTATGTGCGCCGCGTTTCGGGTGCCACGTCCTGGCCGCGCGTACGCGAGCTGCGCGGCTTCGTCCGCCTCGACGTCGACCCCGGCCGGGAGTCCGGCGCGGTGTTCTCCATCGACGCGGACACCCTGGCCTCGGTCGGCCGGGACCTGTGTCCCGTGGTGGAGCCGGGGACGGTCGACGTGGAGACGGGACCGGCCTCGGACCGTACGCGGGCGGTTCGCCCGGAGATCGTCGCGGGGTGCGGCTGAGGTCCGGCAGGGCGGGGGAGCGGCCTCAAGGGCCTCTCGACGGGGTGGGCCGCCGTGCCGGACCGAGCTGTCCCGGGCGCCGTGCCGGGCCGAGGTGTTCGGGCCGTGGGTCAGGCCAGCAGTGCGGCGTGCTGCCGCGCGGACTCGGCGGCCTGCTCCAGCGTCTGCCGCGCCGACTCCTCCGCCTGCGGCACCAGCGAGGCCATGGCGGGGTTGGTGGCCGCCAGCGTCAGCTCGCGCGTGATGATCTCGACATCCAGGCCGAGGCCGCCGCCCAGCACCGTCCGGAGGTAGTTGGTGTCGTGGTCGAAGCCCGCCCGGGGGGTGCCGGGCTGGTAGGAGCCGCCGCGCGAGGCCGCGACCACGGCGCGCTTGCCGGACGGGGCCACGCCCTCGCCGAAGGTCCGCCCCATCAGGATGATCTGGTCCAGCCACGCCTTGAGGGTGGAGGGGATCGTGAAGTTGTACATCGGGGCGCCGATGAGAACGACGTCGGCCTTCTCGTACTCGGCGATGAGCTCCTCGCGCAGCGGGGGCGGGGACCCGGCGGTGACGGTGGCGATGTCCAGGTGCGGCAAAGGGTCGGCGGCGAGGTCGCGGTAGATGACGCTGCCCTCGGGGTGCGCCTGCTCCCAGGCCTTGCGGAAGGCGTCGGTGAGCTGGCGCGAGCCGGAGGCCTCCAGCGGGAACAGCGAGGAGTCGATGTGCAGCAGAACAGCCATGGCGTGCTCCTTGGTACGGGCGCGCGGGGCGCGCATGAGGGGACCGGCGCCCGGAGACGCCGTGCAGCAACTTCGTAAGCAGCTTGCGAAGTAACAGTAGCTTACTTTTCCGCAGTAGCTAAGGGCAAGGCGGTAGGATGCCCGTATGACGACGGAGCGGCATGACGCGGGGCAGTGCGCGGGCGTGGGCGGCGCGGTCGAGCGCGTCTTCGTCCTGCTGGGCAAGCGCTGGAACGGCGTCATCCTCGCCAGCCTGATGAGCGGCCCGGGACGCTTCGCCGAGCTGCGCCGCGCCGTCAGCGGCATCAGCGAGCGCATGCTCTCCGACCGCCTCGCCGAACTGGGCGAGGCCGGACTGGTCAGCCGCGAGGTGGACGAGGGCCCGCCGCTGCGCGTCTCCTACCGTCTCACTCCGGCGGGCGAGGCGCTGCGCCCGGCGCTCGGGGAGCTGTCGGACTGGGCCGAGCGCTTCCTCGGGGTCTCCGAGGAGGACGGCTGCCCCAGCATGCGACAGCCCCAGGGGGCCGAAGCCCGCGACGCCTGACGCCGCGTATTGCTGGCCGGGTGCTCCGCCCTGCTGTGTACTCTGCCTTCGTCGATCTTGAGTTGAGGCTACGGGGGCACGGCATGAACACCCATGCCGGCGTACGTCAGTTGCGGGCAGTGACGAAGGTGGTGGGGCGGCGTACCGCGTTGCGGTATCTGGCTCTGGGCGTCGGGGCCTCACTGCTCGCCGCGTGCGGCAAGGGCAGCGGCGGTGTGGATTCCGGCGGCGGCTCGGGCTCTGCTGGGGGCKCCGGCTCCGGGGGCGGCTCCGGCTCATCCGGTG
>NZ_JASKYR010000312.1:0-9163 GCF_041028215.1 Streptomyces flavofungini | reverse complement strand
GTGCTCATGCGGCGCTCCGGCGGCGGTCGTTGCCCTTCATCGGGACGCGTTCGCACATTTCGGCGAGTCGACTGATGACGCGGTCGCCGAGACGGACGGCGAGATCTTTGGGTTCGACGTTGGAGGTCATGAGCGTCGGCAGGTGGTTCTCGTACCGCCAGTTGATCAGCCGGAAGTTGATCTCTTCGGTGAACTCGGTCGGCTTGCGCTCCGCCCCCAAGTCGTCGATCAGTAGCAGGCGGGCACCCCGGTACCTGCGGAACTCCGCCTCCGAGTCCACACCGTGGCGGGGCCGCAGCGCCGCGTACAGGTCGGCGGCCGTCGTCACCGCCCACTCGCCGTAGACGCCGGACACGGACAGTTCCCGCATCGCCCCATACGCCTCGAAGGTCTTGCCGACGCCGGTCACACCGAGCAGCAGCAGCGACGGGCCGTTGATGATGCTGGCGATGGGCCCGCCCCGCTCGGCCTGCCATTCCAGGGCGGAGGCGACGAGGGTGTCGATCCAGGCCCGCAGGGGCGGCAGCGACGGCACCGCCGACCGGTAGTGGAAGGGGATCTTCGCGGCGTTCTCAAGGTACGTGTAGCGGGCGACGTTCTGCGGGCTGTGCGGGTCGAAGTCGTTGAGCTGGATCCATTCGGGGTCGTGGCCGCGGGCGGCGAGCAGGGGGGCGAGGTCGTGGCCTCGCAGGTTGCTGGGCGGGATGTAGCGCATCTAGAAGTCCTCGTCGTAGACGGATTGGTCGGTGGGGTTGCGGAACGGTTGGTAGCCGCCTGAGACGGCACGCAGCTGGGGGCGTTCAGCTCCCGGGGCGGGCATGGGTGGAAGTTCGCGCCAGCCCTTGAGGAAGTAGTTCGCGGATTCGACGTCGGCTCGGGCCGCGGCTTTCAGGGCGTGGTCGACCATGGCGGGCACCCCGCTCTTGGCGATCAACGTGAGGACGGGGAACCAGCCGTTGCCCTTGAAGGGCCAGCGGACGTAGACCCCGGCGGCTGTGATGCCGTCGACGAGCGGTCGGGCTTCTGCCGGGATGCCGTAGTCGATGGCGTCGGGCGTTCCCTCTCGCTTGCTAGCTAGAGGGGTAGTAGTTGAGGGGTTAAGAGGGGTAGGGGTCCCGGATTCCCTGACACTGACGTCCCGGATTCCCTGACACTGAGACGGGTCAGTGTCCGCGTTTTCCTGACACTGAGCGTCGGGCTCAGTGTCAGCAGATCCGGGACGCTGAGGGTCCTCAGTGTCAGGAGTTTCGGGACTCTGAGAGGGCGGCTCAGTGTCAGGGATTTGCGGACACTGAGACTGAGGGAACTTGGCGATCCTGTACTTGGCGGCACCGTTCTTCTGACCTGCTGTCACCTTCTCGATCGCCCCCTTCGAGACCAGTGACTTGAGCACCGCGTAGAGCTGGGAGCGGCTGACCTTGGCCCCGCGGAGCACCTCGGGCCGCTCGACGCTGTTCCATGTGACGCGGGTGTCCTCGTTGGCGTCCTCGGCCAGCACGACGAGAAGCAGCTTCTCCCGATGCGTCAGGGCTTCGGGGGCGCTGGCGAGCACCTCAACGATCAGGCGGATTCCCACGGTGTCTCTCTTCTCAGGAGGGGTGTCGCAAGTTCTGGCTGCTGCTTCTGGACAGCCCTCATGGGGGCGCAATGACGTGTTCCGTCACGTCGCAGGAATGAGAATACCGTTCGCGCACGACGTTCGCGAGCCCCATGCGCGCACGTGTAGCGCGACCGCGATGGCCTATGCCATCCTGTGCAACATGACTGACCTGGACGAGAGGATTGCGACCGCCGCCAAGAAGCGAGCCCGCGCCGAGGACGCCTTCAAGAAGGCCGACGTCGAGTTGCGCAACTTGCTGGTGGAGGGGCGCTCGTCCGGCCTGGGCCCGTCGCACATGGCGAAGCTGACAGGCTTCACCCGCGAGTGGGTCGCCAAGATCGCCCCTGACCCCGCCCCGAAGCGCAAGATCAAAATCGTCCGCAGCAAGCCATCCGGCGACTGATCGCATCTCCCCTACTCCCTCCGGGCCCCGCACACCGCGGGGCCTTTGTCGTGCGGTCTATGGCTTGCTGGTCAGATGCCATCCGCGGCAGGTGGCGCAGTGGTAGGCGCGGGTTTCTCGGCGCCGCCAGCTGGTGCGGTTCCGGAGGACGGCGAGGGCGTACTGGGCGCCGATGCGGTCGCGGTAGCGCAACTTGCCGGTCGGGCAGTCCGCGGGGCGGGGGCGGGCCGCGGTCACGCGGCTGCTGCCGAGGTGCGGTTGAGTGCTTGGGCGACGCGGTGGCCGACCCATTGGGCGACGTTGCAGGAGACGGCGTTTCCGGCCTGCATGGTCTGGTCGGCCCGGCCGCCGAGGACGATGTAGTCCGTCGGGAAGCGCTGGGCGTACAGCTGCTCGCGGGGCTGGATCATCCGGTAGTGGCAGTCCTCGATGGCGGGTGCGGGCAGGACCGAGGTGAGGTCGCCTGCGTCGCGGTAGGGGATGACGAGCCCGTGATGGTTGCCCTTCGCTGTAACCGTCGCGAGAGGAGCGGTGCGGGCGGGTTCAGCGCCGCCGTTGCGCCGGTACTCGACGACGAAGGCGTCACGGGCGGCGGGCGGGGTGAGGACTGCGTCGCCGATCTTCACCGTGCGGGAGGCGAGCGGCCACTCATCGGCGCGGACACCGCGGCCGTCATGTCCGCCGTGGTTGACGGTGAGGACCACCGGCTTGTCGCCGCCGAGACGGTCCAGGCCAGCCTGTATCCGCTTGCGGGTGTTGGCCACGAGCGGTCGGAGGCCGTGCTGGGCGCGGTCGCCGATGCGGACACCGAGCTTCGTCCAGTCGATGATGGAGGCGGCGGGCCGGATGTACGGTTCGACGAGGCGGTGCCCGCACCCTCGGTTGGGGCAGCGGTAGTCGTACTGCTGCTTGTACTTGCCGACGCGGCGCCCGTTGCGCCACGTCTGCACCGCGGCTACGTCTTCCTCGCAGGCGGGGCACCAGGCCGGCGGCGTCGGCTTGAGGTCGGGCAGGGGGATGCCGTGCCGGGTGAAGACGATGTAGATGCGGTCCCGCCACTGCGGCGCCGGAACGTTCCCGTGGCCGCCGATGTGCGCGGAGGATGCGGACACGATCTGGCTGTTGTAGCCGAGGAGCTCCATCCCCTTGCGCCACCAGTCGAACAGTTCCCAGTCGGCGGCGAACTCGACGACGTTCTCGCACAGGATCGCGGTGTAGCGGTGGACTTCGGTGGCGCGGATGACGTCGTATGCGGTGGCGCGAGTGCGCTCCCACGCGGCGTCGGGCACGGAGCCGAGCTCGTCGATCTCCAGAGTCAGCTGGCCGCGGGTGCGGCGGCGGCCCCCGGCAGGTGACATCTCGGTGCAGATGGGGGACGCCCAGAGGATGTCGGTCTTGGGCAGGCGCCGCATGTCGTAGTTGTTGATGTCGGCGCACAGGTGGTCGGCGTCGCGGTGGTTCGCAGCGTGGGTTTCGATGGCCTGCGACCAGTGATTCGCGGCCAGCTTCAGCTCGAAGCCCGCGGCGACCAGGCCCGTACTGGAGCCGCCCGCCCCACAGAAGATGTCGGTGAACGTGAGGGACATCAGGCGGCTTCCTTCAGGTCATTGCTGGCGATGGCGCGTCCGCGGGCGCGGATAACGGTCCGGGGGTGGCAGCCGAGCTGCAGGGCGATCTCGGCGGCGGACATGTTTTGCGCGGTGAGGGCGGCGACGCGGGCCGGGTCGGCGTACACCTTCGGTTTGGTGCTGGCCTTGGCCTTCGACTTGCCGCCGGTTTCGGGCTTTGCGTTCGGGTCGTCGATGTCGTCCCAGGCGAGCGGGCCGTGCCAGCCCTTGGCGCGCGCTTCGTTGCGGCTTCGCGAGGTGTGCTTGTTGCGGGGCGGGGGCGCGAAGGCCAGCTGAGGGTAGGCCTTGGCGAGGCGTTCGGCGATGGAGCGGCGGACGGTGGTCTGGCGCCCGTTGGCGATGAGCAGGATGCGGTTCGGTGAAGTGTTGGCCGCTTTGGCGATGGTGCTGTAGGCATGTCCGACGTGGCTGAGGGCGCGGACTCGCCTCATGGTTCCGGTGGCGTCGATGCGCTGGCCGGGGCCTCCCTGGTTGGGCGCTTTGACTGCGAGGATCTTCGCTTCGGTCTCGTGGCGGATCTTGGTTCGTCGACCGTTGTAGATGCGAACGAGGTTGCTGACCGGGATACCCGTCGCCTTGACGAGTTCGTCCCAGCTCATGACCAAGTGGATCTCGCGGAGGTGTTCTTGGGCGTTCTCGGGGCTGGTGAAGGGACTGCGTCCGAGTTCGCGGTTGACTCGGTTCTGCTTGCTTTGGCGGCTGCCAGCGACACGGCAGGGGTGGCATGTGCAGCGCTCCCGGTAGCCGCGGCTACCGTTGGCGCGGGCGGTGGTCCCGTGGGCCGGGATGGGTTTGGCGACGGTTGTCACAGCTCCTCCTTCCGGGGCTGCTGGATGTCGGTGATGGTCTGCTGGGCGCGGGCGAAGCTGGCGCCGATGCGGTCGAAGACGGCCCGGCCGATGGCGACGATCAGCCAGGCGGCGGCGACGGTGAGGATGGTGAGGGCCGTGTACCAGCCGCGGACTGCCCAGGTCAGGGCGGTCGCGTAGACGTCGATGACGGTGAGGGCGTCGGCGGTCATGCGAGCCGCCCTTCGATCACCTCGACGGTCCCCCGCCACCGGCGCACCGCAGACTTGTCGCGGGTGAGGCCGTACCCGGCGGGCCGAGTGATCCCTTCGCGATGCAGGCCAGCGGCGAAACGCCCCCAGTCGTGGCCCTGGTCGGGCGGCTCGGGCAGGTCGTGCTCTTCAGCGACTTTCCAGCAGAGGAAGGGACGGCCCGTCTTAGCGGCCTCGACGAACACGGGCCGAACCTCCGTGACCCACGCCTCGTAGTCGTCGATGCGGCGGCGGGACTTCGACGGGGCCGCGGCGGCGAGCTCGGTGCCGTCGAAGGCGGGGGCGATGTGGGTCATGACGCGTCTCCCATCGTGGTGGGGAACTGGTCCCAGGTGCGGCCATCGAGTTCGCGGCCAGCGCGCTTTTTGCCGAGGCGGTACATGGCCGTCAGGTGGGCGCGCGCGTGGCCTGCTCGCAGCGCTTCGCCGTAGCGGGGCCCGTCGGGGTAGGCGAGATCGGTGGGCTCGTAGACGGTGCCGTCGTTGGCGACGGTGATGTCCTTGCCGTGTGGGCCTATGCGCCCGTCGGGGCCTTTGATCCAGTCGACGCCCCATGCGCCCCACTGCTTGAAGAGGAACGGCACGTCTGCCTGTACGCACTGGTTGCGGATGGTGCGCGCCCAGTCGGGGTGCATGGGGCGGGCGCCGGGCCCGGACTCACCGCCGACGATGACCCAGTCGATGCTCGGGCCGGTCGAGATGGGTGCCATGGTGATGCCGGTGCTGGTCGTGGTGGCCTTCGACTCGTCCCAGTAGGGGCGGCCGCTCAGCCAGTACGTGAGCTTGGGCCGCCCGCGGCCGGGGACGATCGGGCCGTCCAGGTCGACGGGGCCGAGCAGGGGCTCGCAGGACAGGAAGCGGATCGCGGCGGGGGTCTCCAGCAGTGCGGGGATGCGGAGGTCGGCGCGCTTTTGGTCCTCCACGCTGACGCCGAGCCACACGTTGGGGAGCGGCCAGTTGAAGTCGCCGCAGCCGGGCTGGGTCTCTTCGCGGAAGTCGTCGACCTGGGTGACGAAGTCGTGGCTGCTGAGCAGGGACCGCATCCGCCCGTGGCGCTTGGTCAGCACCTGGTAGGTGTGCTGCGGCGTCAACGCCATGATCGCGAAGACGTGGGCGATGTAGTCGTCGGGCACGTCCTTGTGGAACAGGTCGGACATGCTGTTGACGAAGACCTTGCGGGGCTTGCGCCAGCGCAGCGGCATCGTCAGCGCGTTCGGGCGAAGTGTGAGGTCGAAGCCGGTCTCGAAGTGGTGGCCGGGGATGCCGCGCCAGCGCTCGGCGAACGTCTCGGCGTAGCAGTTGTCGCAGCCTGGCGTGACCTTCGTGCACCCGGTGATCGGGTTCCAGGTCGAATTGGTCCACTCTATGGTCGTGGTGGCGCTCATCGGGCCGCCTCCTCGAACAGCCCGTTGACGAGGGCGTTGTGGGCGTCGACGGCGGCGTTGTAGCAGTCGTTGCACAGGAAGGTGACGGGCGGCTCGTAGTCCGGGTCGTGCCACGGCTGGGCGGGCGGCTGGAAGCGGTACAGGCGGCGGGACTTGCCACAGTCGGGGCACTGGCCGTCGCGGGAACTTCCGACGATCAGCGCCTCCTCCTGGGCAAGGAGCTCGGCCTGGTGCTGGTCGTAGGTGATGCCGCAGCCCACACATGGGTCGGGGCGGAAGATGGATCCGTTCGGGGGCAGGCACGGGAAGCTGTGCTTGCAGAGCGAGACCTTCATGGCGGTGTCCTTCCGGGATGGGATGCTGGGTTCCGGGCCGCCCCGCAATGCCCGCGGGGCGGCCCGTGGCGTGCGGGCTAGAAAGGGGGCTCGTCGCTGTAGCCGAGCGGGGTGTCGTAGCTGAACGGGACGTCAGGCCGCAGTTCTTCAGCCCGACGCTCGACGTGGCCCGCAAGGTCAAGCCCGACTCGGCGGAGTTCGTCGATGACGCTGCGCGCCCACTTGCGGATCTCGTCGCTCTCGCCGTCGATGAGCGCCTCGGCGACGTGCCCTGCGATGACCGGGATTGCGGCGGCGAGGGTGTCGGCGGGCGTGACGTGGCCTGCGAGGTTGAGGTTCCGCAGAGCATTTTCGACCGGCGGCGAGTACGGCTTGCCCGGGACGCAAGGGCTGGATTCGGCGGCATGCCGGGCGGCCCACAGGTCGTCCGTCGGCTCCTGCCCTGCGGCGTCGATCGCCTTGCGCCACTCGCTGATGTGCTCTCCGTCGCCGACGTAACGGTCCGCCAACCGCGCTGCCTCTGCAGCGGTCTGGGCGGCAGCGAAGTGGGCTTGTGCCGACATCAGGTGGTACATCGCCCCGGTCGGGTCGACGGGCCTGCCGCCCGGCTTGTCCAGCACGGATGCGCTGCTGAGGTGGCGCTCGCCCTCGCGGTAGTGCTGCGGTCCGTTCATGCGGCACCGCCCTGGGCGGCGGCGTGAAGCTTGGCAGTGAGGTCGCGGATGGCCTGCGCGGAGACGTGCTCCAGCGGGGCGCCGAGGGCCTCGTAGGTGAGCCGGTCGATGTCGTCGGCAATGTTCTGCCGGTCACCGAAGTCGCGGAGCTCCTGGACGGCGGCGGCGTGCTCGTCGTCGGTATCTGCGTCCACGACGCCGAAGGCCTCCGGCTGCTGCGGCTCCGGAGCTGCGACAGGGGCCGGGGCGGTGAACGATGCGACGGACAGGGGCGCCTTCGCCGGGACGACTTCGGCGTGGACGGTGCCTTCGAGTTCCTCGGCTGCGTAGGGCAGGCCGTGGAGTACATCGGGGGCGACGAGGCGGCAGATCTCGCCGGTCGCGCGGGCGACGAGCATCGTCTTGGGCTGCTTCTTCCACTCCTTCTTCTCAAGGAGGCCGAGCTGCTTGGCGCGGCCAAGGTCCCAGGTGACGTACTGCCAGTCGTCGTCTCCCTCATCGCTGCGGCGTCCGCGGTAAACGCACTTGTCGGGGGTGGACTCGACGAGCTGAACCTTGTGCCCATGGGAGAGGACCAGGCCGCGCATGGCGTGGGCACGCAGGGCAGGGGTGCCCTGGATGATGTCCATCGACTTGAGGGCGGCCATCGGCTTCAGCCCGAGCTCATGTCCGGCGAGGATGACAGCGGTGACCTCTTCCGGCTGGCCGCGGAGCTGGCCGGCGAAGGACGTCTTGGAGATGGAGACGGCGAGGTTGGAGATGACCTTCGCTTCTTCGGCCCACTTCATTAGGGCTGACTGCTCGCTCTGCCCGGTGGGCTGTGCCGGTAGGGCGACGGCGCTCTGCTCGTCGCGGGTGGCGATCTCGGAGCTCATCCGAGGTACTCCTCTGCTTGGCGGATGGTGTCCCAGGTCGGGAGGCCGATCTGGGGGATTTCGGTGACGGGCCCGGTCCAGTCGGGCCAGATGCCGGTGGACTCGCACTCGGCGTAGATGCGCAGGGCGCGTTCGTTGCGGGCGCGGCCGATGTCCCGTGCCTGGTCGGTGAGTTCGCGAACGGTGACCAGGTAGGGGGCCTGCTTCGACTGGAAGACGAAGACGAAGCGGGCGCCGTCGGGGGCGAGGCCTGCAGCTTCGACGCCGTCGATGTAGAGGGCGTCTTGCTGGTGATACGACCGGTCTTTGATGGCGCGGCTGATCGTGTCCGGCGCCGCATCCTTGATCGTCTTGTAGTCGCAGATGATCGAGCCGCGCCGCCAGTCCGGGCGGACCCTGCACCGGACGCCGGTCACCCTGTCTGTCCAGTAGATCGACTGCTCGGCAACACCTGATCCGGGCGTGAACAGGGGGCCCGCGATCGGATGCTGGCGGATCGCTTCGGCCATCGCCAGGACCATGTCGTGGTCCTTGGTGAGCAACGGCACCTTGCCTGCGAGGTAGGCCTCGTCGCGCTGAATCTGGGCGTCCTTCTTGCGCCAGTCCGGAAAGTCGATGACCTGCAGTTCCGGGCCTTCCCCCAGCACGTACAGGTGGGCGGCGTGCCCGAGGTCGAACTCCTTCTTCGGCGCCTGCGGGTGGTCGCGGTCGTACTTGAACTGGGCGGGGCAGCCCGGGGCGAGCAACTGCCGCAGGCCGGTCGAGGAGATCGACGTCGTATCGGCGTGGTACTCGTCGGCGGGGAGTCCGTCGACGACCGCGGGGGCGTCGACCTCGACGGCGGCGGTCATGCGGCGGTCTCCGTGCAGTTTTCGCAGCGGCCGTGGAGGTCGAACGGTCCGGCCGTGTTGCCGCACCGGCAGGCGAGCGGTCCCTCCGTCGCGGCAATGTGCTGGAGTTCGGCGATGCCGTCCTCGTGGTAGCGGGCGAGGTCGATGGCGGCGACCAGTTCCGGGAAGACCTGCCGGAGTTTGGCGGCGTGAAGGATGTCGGCGGTCTGGATGGCGCGGATGAGGTGCTCGGTGCAGGAGCCGGGCTTCGTGCTGCCCTTGCGGTCGTACATCCACAGGACGTGGCGGGCGGTTTCCTTGGTAATGGTGGGTTTTGTGGTACTCATGGTGCTCCGTTTCAGGGTGTGCTGAAG
>NZ_JASKYR010000311.1:0-10527 GCF_041028215.1 Streptomyces flavofungini | reverse complement strand
CCTTCACCTGGCTCGACGCCTCGGAACCGGCCCCGGACACCCTCTCCCTCGCCGCCAAGCTCCTCCAGGTCGACTACGAACCCGGCGCGACGACCAGCCGCGTCGTCATCACCCAGCCGCTGCCCGCGCACCACGTGCAGCTCGACGAGCAGCGCGCCCGCCTCGCGGAGATCCTCAGGGGCAGCGCGGGCTCCACCGAGGCGGACGACCTGCGCGCCCAGACCCGCGACCTGATCGCCACGCTGGAGGAGACGCGCGCCCAGCGGGAGGAACTGCTCAAGCTCAACGAAGAGCTGGAGGAGACCAACCGGGGCGTCCTCGCGCTGTACACCGAGCTGACGCACGAACTGGAGACCACCAACAGCGGAGTGCTCGCCCTCCACTCCGAGCTGGAGGACAAGCGCCAGCAGCTCCAGGAGGCGAGCGAGGCCAAGACCCGGTTCTGGACCAACATCAGCCACGAACTGCGCACCCCGGTGAACTCCGTGGTGGCCCTCGCCTCCCTGCTCCTCGCCCCCGACTCACCCCGGCTCGGCGACGAGCAGCGCGAGCAGATCGGGCTCATCGCGACCTCGGGACGCACCCTGCTGACCCTCGTCGGTGACCTCCTCGACGTCGCGAAGGCCGAGGCCGGTCACCTGGAGATCCACCCGGAACCGGTCGATCTGGGGGTGCTCGTGGCCCACCTGCGCGGCCTCCTCCTCAGCAGCCACGCCCACGACCGCACCACCCTCGTCACCCCGGACCTCGAAGCGCTTCCGGCCCTGGTGACGGACGAGACGCTGCTGACCCGCATCCTGCGCAACCTGCTCTCCAACGCCCTGAAGTTCACCGACCGGGGCGAAGTCCGCCTGGACGTCCGGACCGGCCCCGCACCGGACGCCCCCGCGGTGCTGTTCACCGTCACCGACACCGGCGTCGGCATCCCCGCCGACGAGACCGACCGCGTCTTCGAGGCGTTCTACCAGGTACGCGGCCCCCACCAGAGCGGACGCCCCGGCACCGGACTCGGCCTGCCCTACGCCCGCACCCTCGCCGAACTGCTCGGCGGCTCCCTCACCCTGACCAGCACCCTGGGCGAGGGCACCCGGGTGGAGCTGCGCCTGCCGGACCTCAGCCACCCCCGCCCCGACAACCCGGAACCCGAAGGGCCAGGCCGTGCCTCTTGAAGCCTCCGACCCGCAACCCGCCACGGTTCTGGTCATCGACGACAACGACACCAACCGCTACGTCCTGAGCAGTTGGCTGCGGCGCGCCGGCCACACCGTCATCGACGCGAGCACCGGTGAGCAGGGCCTCACCCACCTGCACAGCACGGCAGGGCCCCTCCCGGACATCGCGATCATCGACGTACGCCTGCCCGACATGAGCGGCTTCGAGGTCAGCGAGCGCGTCAAGAGCGACCCGCGTACGGACCACCTCCCGGTCATCCAGATATCGGCGGCCGCCATCAGCCCCGACGACCACGCGGAGGGCCTGCGCCGCGGCGCGGACGCCTACCTCGACCAGCCCCTTGACCCGGGCGAACTCCTGGCGACGGTCGCCGCCACCCTGCGCTACGCCCGCGCCCGCCAGCGCGCCGAACGCCTCGCGCAACGGCTCATCACCCTGAACCGGGCGACGCTCGACCTCTACAGCGCCGTCGGCTTCCACTCCTTCGCCTCGGCGGCCACCGGCGGCACGTCCGCGGTCCTCGCCACCCCGGCCAGCGCGGTGTTCCTCTCGCCCCAGGCGCAAGCGGTGCACAGCATGACCGAGGACCCGCACAGCCCCGTCCGGGCCCACGCCACCCACCCCGACCTCCTGGACCAGCTCGCGGCCCGTGGACTGCACCAGCACACCGGGGTCACGGTCGTCCGCCTCCCGTCCGGCGACTGGCACGCGCTGCTGCCCGCCGACCATCTCAGCGGAGACATCGCCCTGGCGATCGCCCGCACCAAACGCGGCCGTCCCCCCGTCTGCCTGGCCGTCCCGGCCGACGCCCTGCAGAGCCCCGACGACGAACAGCTCCTGAAGCAACTGGCCAACGCCAGCGCCCTGGCCCTCGAAGCGCTGCGCACCTACAACGAGGAACACGCCCTGGGCCTGGCCCTCCAGCGTTCGTTCCTGCCCGCGCAACTGCCCGCCGTCCCCGGCGTCACCATGGCCTTCCGCTACCTGCCCGCCTCCGAACACGCCGAGATCGGCGGGGACTTCTACGAGGCGGTCGAGACGGTCAACGGCCTGCTGCTGGCCATCGGCGACGTGGTGGGGCACTCGGTGACCGCCGCCACCGTCATGGGCGAGGTGCGCCACGCCCTGCGCGCCTACGCGATCGAGGGCCACCTGCCCCACCACATCCTCAAGCACCTGGAGACGCTGCTCGGGCAGTCGCAGCCCGGCATCACCGTCACCCTCTGCCTCGTCCTCATCGAGGCGGACACGGGCAGCCTGCACATCGCCAACGCCGGACACATACCTCCGCTGGTCATCCCGCCGGGGGAGCAGCCGAGGTTCCACACCGCGCACGGCCCCCTGCTCGGCCTCGGCCTGCCGCATCCGCCGCCCGCCGTCGTCAAGGCCCCGCCCGGCACCCGGCTCGTCCTGGTCACCGACGGTCTCGTCGAGGTCCGCAGCACCAACCTGGACACCACCCTGGCCGAGTTCCGCGACGCCGTGGCCACCGGACCGGCCGACCTCGACGACCTCTGCGAACTGCTCCTGCGCCGCTTCGGCCAGAACAAGGACGACGACATCGCCCTCCTGGCGGCCCAGTTCGCCTGAGCCCGAGCGCAACGCCCGGGGGCGCGCGTGATCTGCTCCCGCTCGCGCACGACTTGGGGGGAAGGTGGAGAAGTCCCAGGCGCCTGATGTCAGTGGTCGCCCTCATACTCGGAGACAACCGCCGTTCGAGGGAGGGCTGATGGCGTTCCGTGCCGTGCACGCGGCGTGGGGGACCGTGTTCGCGCACCTGCCCGACCTCGGCCGCGGACAGGCGTGGGAGTCGGTGTGGACGGTCCGCCCGCCGCAAGGCCCCCAGGGACGGCTGGCGGACCGAGCTTCCCGACGCTCCGGACGGCAACCCCGTCGCCCGAATGAAGTCAGGGGCCGCGCCACCGCATCCCCGACGACCCACCGACACCCCCTGCGCGTGCCCCGAACCGCTCCTGGTCGTGACGGTCGCGGGCCGCTCCCGCCCCGCCGAGCCCAGCGAGATACCGAGTCCGGCCGCCGCCCTGTCCACCGCCACCTGCGACGCGTGCGGCGGCCCGTACGACCGGCCGTGGCGCCGCCGCACGGCGTGAGCGCCGCCGCAGCGCGTGAGAGCCTGTGTCATATCCCCGGCCGGGCGTGCGACGCCTGGCACGCACCCTCGCCGCGTTACCGAAAAGCCCTAGTAGCTCCGCTACGAGGGCTCTCCGGCGCCTTGCGATCGCACGCACCAGACGCCGCACGCTGGTCCGACCGGGGATATGACACAGGCTCTGAGTGCCGCGCAGCGCGTGACCACGTGCGCGTACCGGCAGAGGCGCCTCCGGTTGACCTTGACACGGTGGCAAGGTCTTCACTTCCGGTCGAGGAGGTGGTCTCGATGACGGTCACGGGACAGGGCAAAGACACGGTGGGAGCGCTGCGGGGGCTGGCGGACGGGCGGTCGTCCGTGCGGTTGCGGGCCGCGCTGGCGCTGGGGACCGCGCCCGATCCGGAGTACGTGGACGCACTCGTGGAGCGGTGCGCGGTCGAGCCGGAGTTCTTCGTCCGCGACATGCTGACCTGGGCGCTCACCCGGCATCCGGTGTCCATGACGCTGCCCGCGCTGCTCCGCGAGGTCCGCTCGGAGCGGGCACAGGCACGGAGTCAGGCACTGCACACGCTGTCCAAGATCGGGGACCGGCGGGCGTGGCCGGCGATCACCCGTGCGCTGCTGGCCGACGCCGACGACGAGGTGGCGCGCAGCGCCTGGCGTACCGCGGTCGTCCTCGTACCCGAAGACGAGCGGCCCGCGCTCGCCGCGGTCCTCGCCACGCAGCTCGGGCGCGGCGAGCGCGCGACGCGGTTGAGTCTCAGCCGGGCGCTCGTCGAACTGGACGAGGTGATCGAGCCGGAGCTGCGTGCTGCGACGATGGTCCCCGACCCGGGCGTGCGCGCGCACGCGCTCGCCACGGAGCGGCTGCTGCGTGACCCGGACGCCGGATTCGAGTCCGCGATCGAGGAAGCGAAGCGCGTCGTGGCCCTCGGCGGGCCCGGCCAGGAGGGACAAGAGCGACAGCCGAGTTGGGAAGGACAGCAGAGCCAGGGAGGACAGCAGAGCCAGGAAGGACAGTAGGACGTGTTGATCGGTGAGGTGGCGCGACGGTCCGGCGTCAGTGCCCGGATGCTCCGGCACTACGAGTCCCTCGGTCTCGTGCGGCCGTCGGCCCGTACGGGCTCCGGCTATCGGGAGTACTCCGAGGCGGACATCCGGCGGATCTTCCACATCGAGAGCCTGCGGTCGCTCGGTCTCTCGCTGCGTGAGATCGGCCGCGCGCTCGACGACCCGGGGTTCACGCCCTCGGCGCTCGTCGGCGACCTCGTCCACCGGACCCGCGAACGCATCGCCGCCGAGACCGAACTGCTCACCCGGCTGCACCGGATCGACGCCGCGGAGCCGGGCGGCTGGGAGGACGTCCTCCAGGTCATCTCGCTCCTTCAGGCGCTCGGTTCGACGAGCCCCGGCGCCCGCCAGCGCGCGGCGCTCGCCACGGTCGACGGGAGCCCACCGCCGGTGGCGGCCCTGGCCGAGGCGGCGCTGAGCGAGACGGATCCGAACGTCGCCGGAGCCCTTCGGTGGGCCCTGGCGCGTTCGGGCGATTCAGGCGCCGCGCTGCTCGCGGAGGGCCTCGGTTCACCGGCGGCCGCGGTGCGCGAGCGCGCCGTCCTGTCCCTCGCCGAACTGCCCTGCGACGAGGCGGCCACCCACCTGCGGAGCGCCCTCGCCGACCCCGACGCGGTGGTGCGCGGTCGGGCGGCTCTGGCGCTCGGGGCGCGCGGTGAGAGCGACGCGATCCCGATGCTCGTCGACATGATCGTGGCGGGGCGGAACGACACCGATGCCGCCGACGCGCTGAGCGCGCTGGCGGGCGACACCGCCACGGCGGACCGGATCGCGGCCCGGCTCGTGGACCGCCTCGCCCACGCCACCACCGAAGCGCCCGCGCGCGGACGCCTGACCCAGGCACTGGCCTCCGTCCCCGGGCCCGTGGCGGCACACGCCCTCACGGACCTCACGCAGGACGAGGACCGCGCGGTCGCGCTGACCGCGACGTACGTTCTGCGACTGCGCGAGACATCGTGCTGAGCGTGGGACATCGTGCTGAGCGTGGGACGTCGTACGGAGCGCGAGACGTCGTAGTGAGCGCGGGACTGTTGACCGAGCGGGCGAGCGGTGTTTGAGTGACCCAAGGACAGAAAGCGCTTGCTATGGGGGTGCCCGCTCGATGCTGAATGTTCCGGTGCACGGTCCGGCCCCGCTGCCGGGCGCCGTGGGTCTCTCCCATCTGAGCCCCTACCCGTGGGAGGCCGCCGACGGCGTCTGCGGCGGCAGCCCCCACCTGCACCTGGTGTGCACCGAGGCGTACGTCGTCACCGGCGGAAGCGGCGCCGTGCAGACGCTCAGCCCGGACGGCTACCGCGACATCCCGCTGACGGAGGGCTCGCTGGCCTGGTTCACGCCCGGCACCGTGCACCGCATGGTGGACGGCGGCGACCTGCGCATCACCGTCCTGATGCAGAACAACGGCCTGCCCGAGGCCGGAGACGCCGTCTTCACCTTCCCGCCCGCCGTACTCGCCGACCCCGAGCGGTACGCGTCCCTGGCGCGGCTCCCCGCGGGCGGTGGCCCGGAGACGGAACGGGCGGCGCGCACACGGCGCGATCTGGCGGTCGAGGGGTACCTGCCGCTGCGGGAGGCGCTCCTCGCCGGGGACAACGGCCCCTACCTGGCCTTCCAGCGCGCGGCGGCGCACCTGGTCAGGGAGCGGGTGCCGCGCTGGCGCGAGCTGTGGCGGGCCGGAGCGCTGGCCGCGGCGGAACGCACCGGCGCGCAGCTCGACGCGCTGGAGGTGGGCAGCCCCGCCTACCTCGCCCGCGCCGCCTCCCACGACACGGCTCCCTCGCGGCGCGGCGGCTACGGCATGTGCGGGCGACGGGACGAGTACGAACTGCCGGATGCTCGCCGGTCGAGTCCGCCCGTCCCAGGTCATCGCTGACGTCGTCGGGAGGCCCGTCGGCGGATCACCCCGACGGGTCGACGACGCGTCCCGCCGAGACGACGGTACGGACCCGCCGCACCGCCTCCAGATCCGCCAGCGGGTCGCCGTCGACGAGGAGCAGGTCCGCACGGAATCCGGGGGCGATCCGTCCCGTCACGGCGCCGAGTCCGAGGGCCTCGGCGCCGCGCCGCGTGGCCATGTCGATGACCCGGCCGTTGGGGATGCCGAGGTGGGCGTAGAACGTGAGCGCGCCTGGCAGGCCGTCGAAACCGGTGCGCTGCACTCCGGCGTCGGTGCCGAGGACGATGTTCGCCCCGGCCTCGGCCATCTGCCTGACCTGGTCGGACATCGTGGCCGCGCGCTCCTCGCCGAACACCCTGGGCAGCAGCCGCCAGTGCGGGCTGACGGTCAGGCTGACCGCGATGTGCTCGTCCACGATGCGCCGCAGGACGTCCTGCCGGAGGTCGAAGCCGTCCTCGGTCATCCAGGTGCAGTGCTCCAGGGTGTCCGCTCCGGCCGCCACCGCCGCGGCGATCGCGTCGGCTCCATGGGCGTGCGCGGCGACCGGCAGCCCCGCGGCGTGCGCCTCGTCGACCAGGGCGCGCAGCTCCGCGGGCGAGAACTGGCTCTGCCAGCTCCGGGGACCGTCCTTGGTGAGCCCGCCACCGCTGGTCATGACCTTGATGACGGCGGCACCGGCCGCGATGTTGCGCCGTACCAGGTCGCGCACCTGCGCCTCGCCGGACACCTCGCCGCCGAGGAAGTGGCAGTGCCCGCCGGGCGGGGTCGCCGGGGTGCCCGCCGCAAGCACGTGCGGCCCGGTCAGACGGCCCGCCTCGACCCCGGCGGCGACGCGGAGGGCGAGGCCGTTGCGGTCCCCGAGGTCGCGTGCCGTCGTGATGCCGGTGCGCAGCAGCCGTTCGGCGCGCCGGGCCATCCGGTCGAGGAGTACGTCGTCGGGGTTCCGCAGACCCGCGACGGGTTCGGTGCCGCCGTCGAAGATCAGGTGCACATGGGAGTCGACGAGGCCCGGCATGACGGTGCCGGAGTGGTCCAGGCGCCGGACGCCGGGCTTTGCCCGCCGTCCCACCTCGTCACGGGGCCCGACAGCGACGATCACCCCGCCGTCGACGAGGACGGCGCCGTCCCGAAGACAAGTGCCGGTGTCCGTCAGAACACGGTCCGCGGTGATCAGCATCGCCCTCCTCTCCCCGAGGGGCGTGCCCCTAAGTGCGGTCCGGCCCGCCGGTCAGGTATTCGTAGGTGCCGGTCATGTCGAGCAGTTGCTTCAGCGCCGGGCCGATGTTGTCCAGGTGGAAGGTGATGCCGCTCCGTGAGGCGGTGCGCTGGAGCTGGAGGAGTGTCGAGAGGCCCATGGAGTCGATCATCTTGAGGTCGGCGCAGTCCAGCCGCAGGGCCTTGGCGTCGCGCTGCTCGTGCAGGGCGGAGTGGACCCGCTGGAGCACGTCGTCGCTGGTGTCGTAGTCCAGGTCGCCGCGGAGGGACACGCTCACCGTGCGCGGGTCGTCCGAGGGCGCCACGTCGGAATGGGCATCTGGAGAGGTAGTCACAGGGCTAGTCCAGCGTAGGGGTCAGGGGCGGGTGAGGGCGGTACGCCCGGCGTCGATGAAGCGGTGGGCGCGGGGAAAGTCTCGCAACTGTTCGTCCAGCAGGTCCAGGCCGGGCACCAGGGAACGGGCCGGTACGCCGCGTGCGCTGAGCACATCGGCGGTCCACCGCAGGAAACCGGTGAAGACCTCGGTGTCGTCGGTGTAGAGGGCGGCGGTCAGGAAGTCGACGATGTGGGCGAGGTCCTCCGCGGTGCGCTCGCGCTGCTCGTCGGTGTAGTCCCGCATCGCGGGGAAGCGTTCCTGCAAGCCGTGCAGGGTGTCGCGGACCAGGCGGGTGGAGGAGCGGGCCACCAGGGTGTACTCCTGGTCCGCCAGGTGCGGCAGGTCGTCGACCATCTGATGCGGCGGTCTGGGCGCGGGCAGGGGACCGGCGGCCAGCCGCTCTGCGGCGGCGCGCGCGTCGCGCTCCCAGGCGTCGGCGCCGAGGAGCCGGGCGTAGCGGCCGTCGGCGCCGAAGGCCAGGCCGCCCGCCATCACGGGCGTCCCGGCCGCCTGGCAGGCGGTGATCGCCGCGTGCGCCAGGGCCAGCCGCGTGGGCAGCGAGCTCGACAGGCACACCGCGTCGGGACCGGTGCGGTGGATATGGCTGATCAGATGGGCGGTGGGCACCTGCGCGCCGAGGTAGTCCACCCGCCAGCCGCGCAGCCGCAGCGTCTCGGCGACGAGACGGGCGGGCAGGGCGTGCCACTCCTGGTCCACACACGCGACGGTGATCCGGCCGTGGCTGACGGCGGGCCGCTCGGCGGGCAGGGCGGCGATGGCGCGGTCGTTGATCGCGGTGGCCGCGTGCTCGTCGGCCACGCTCATGCGGTTGGCGGCCCACTCCAGGCCCACCCTGTGCTGCACGGCGCCGATGACGTCCAGGAGCACCGCCTCGGGTCCGAGCCCGGCCCGGAGCGCGTCGCGGACGACGTCGGTGGCGGAGTACTCGTCCCCGGCCCGCACGGCGACCCACAGCTTGTCCGCCCAGGCGGCGGCCCTGGCGTCCTGGCCGGGTGAGGACAGACGGGCCCCGACCTGGTGGCGGGCGGACCCGCCCTCGGCTTCGGTGGTACGCGTGGTCATGGCGTATACCTGCCCCGAGTCGTGCCGTTCACCGCACTGAGATGGGCGCCGCGGGGCGCCGAGATCGCCACGACGGCGATGTCGTCGTGGCGGCCGCCGCCGATCCACTGCGAGGTGACCATCTGGACGCGCTCGACGACGGCCTCGGCGGGCATGCCCGCGCACTCGCCGAGGGCGCGCCGCAGCCGGGCGTCACCGAACATCGTGTCGCCGAGCGGGCCGCCTCTGGCCTCGGTGACACCGTCGGTGAACAGCAGGCAGGTCTCGCCCGGCGCGAGCCGCACCCGGGCGGTGCGCGAGGTGATGTCGGGCAGCACCCCGATCAGACTGCCGCCGGTGTCGGCCTCCTCGACGCGCCCGTCGCGCCGCACGATCAGCGGCGCGGGATGCCCGGCCGAGGTCAGCCGGAGCACCACGCCGCGCTCGTCGCGGCGCACCGACGCCAGCACCAGCGTCGCGAAGCGGGTGTGGTGGCTGGTGCGCAGCGCGTTGTTGAGCAGGCGCAGCATCCTGGCGTGGTCGTCGGCGAGCGGCAGCAGGGCGTGCAGCGTGTTGCGGATCTTCCCGGTGAGCACCGCGGCCTCCAGGCCCTTGCCCGCCACGTCACCGAGGACCGCGAGGGTCTCGGGGGAGTCGTCGCCGGGCGGGTGCACGTCGTAGAAGTCGCCGCCGACCCGCTCACTGTCCATGCTGGGCCGGTAGCCGCCCGCGAACTCCACCTCCTCGATGGAGTGCAGGTCCGGCGGCAGCAGCTCCCGCATGAGCGTGTCGGAGATCGCGTTCTGCTCCGCGAACAGACGCGCCGCCGACATCGCCGCACCGGCACGGGCGGCGAAGAGCCCGGCGAGGGCCTCCTCTGCGTCGCTGAAGGCGGCCGTGTGCGTACGGCGCAGCAGGATCAGCGCCCCGGCCGACACACCGTGACCCGGCAGCGGCGTGATCGCCAGCGAACCGACCTCCCCGAATCCCTCGGGCACCAGCCACGCGGGCGCCGTGGAGGGGTCTATCCAGCGTGAGGGCACCGGCGGGAACCCGCGCAGCGCCTCGGCGAGCCCGGGGACGCTCTCCGGGCCCTCGCGCACCGTCCCGCGCGACACCTCGCCCCGCTCGTCGCACCGCACCAGCGTCAGCTTCCGGGCCGCGGTGGGCGCGATGACCAGCGCGGCGTCGGCGAGATACTCGGCGGCCAGTTGCGCGGTGGTGTCCATGCAGCGGTCCTGGTTCAGCGACGCCGACAGGGCGCTGGACGCCTTGGACAGGAATTGCGTACGCCCCCGCTCCGCCTCCAGTTCCCGTACCGCCCAGCGGTGGGCCGTCTCCTCCACCAGCCACCACGCCGTGCCGCCGTCGGCTGTGGCGGAGGGCTGCGCCGAGAAGAACCGCTCGCCCACCGCGCCGCTGACGGATGCCGGGTGCGCGGCTCCGCTGGCGGCGGCGAGCCACGCCGGTGACGGCAGGCTCCGGCCGGTGTGGGCGGCGGGCAGCAGGTCGGACGCCGCGTCATTGATCTCCGCGACACGTCCGTCCGCGCCTACGACCACCACTGGATAGGGGGCGGTGGCGGCGCTCACCGTGCTTGACGCACGGATGCGGGGGCGGGC
>NZ_JASKYR010000310.1:0-7323 GCF_041028215.1 Streptomyces flavofungini | reverse complement strand
CCCAAGGTGAAGCGCGTCACCGTCCCGCTGGCCAGACTGCCGCGCTCCGCGCACGGATTCCGGATCGCCGTGGTCAGCGACGTCCATCTGGGCCCGATCCTCGGCCGCGGCTTCACGCGGCGCGTGGTCGACACGGTCAACTCCACCCAGCCCGACCTGATCGCCGTCGTCGGCGACCTCGTGGACGGCAGCGTCGAGGACCTCGGCCCGGCCGCCGCACCGCTCGCCGGTCTCCGGGCACGGCRCGGCGCGTACTTCGTCACCGGCAACCACGAGTACTTCTCCGGGGTCGAGCAGTGGGTCGACCACGTGCGCGAACTCGGCCTGCGCCCGCTGCGCAACGCCCGTACCGAACTGCCCGGCTTCGACCTCGCGGGCGTCGACGACGTGGCCGGTGAGGACGAGGGCGGGGGCCCCGACTTCGCCGCCGCGCTCGGCGACCGGGACCGCGGGCGGGCCTC
The DNA here is from genome assembly GCF_041028215.1 of Streptomyces flavofungini. GTDB lineage: Bacteria > Actinomycetota > Actinomycetes > Streptomycetales > Streptomycetaceae > Streptomyces > Streptomyces flavofungini_B. Next base: position 6,862 of record NZ_JASKYR010000310.1, on the reverse strand, counting down.
GGTGCTCCTCGCGCACCAGCCGGTCGTGATCCACGACGCCGTCGAACACGGCGTCGACCTCCAGTTGTCCGGCCACACCCACGGCGGCCAGCTCTGGCCCGGCAACCTCGTGGCCGACCTCGCCAATCCGACCCTCGCGGGCCTGGAACGGTACGGCGACACCCAGCTCTACGTCTCCCGTGGCGCGGGCGCCTGGGGCCCGCCCGTACGGGTCGGGGCGCCCTCGGACATCACGGTGGTCGAACTGGCCTCACGCCAGGCCTGAAGGGGGCGCCGTCTCAGCGCGTACGGGCCAGCTCGGGCCGCTTGAGGTAGTCGGTGAAGCCGATGACGTTGCCCCACGGGTCGGCGATCTCCACGGTCCACCCGGTGGCCACGGAGAACGGCTCGGCGAGCAGCACGACGCCCGCGTCCGCGAGGGCCCGCCCCTTGGCGCGGGCGTCCGCGACCTCCAGCCAGAGCCGGGGCGAGGGCCACAGCGGCGTGCGCGGCACGATCCCGTCCTCCACGCGGAGCAGCACGCCCGGCGTCTCCTTGCCCACCTTCAGGATGGCGAGCCCGATGTCGTCGAGCCGGAAGGCGACGGGGAAACCGGCCCGCTCGTAGAACCCGACGGCCTCACCGAGGTCGCCGACGGGGAGCAGGACGTTGTCGAAGCCGAGCAGCGCGGCGGAGGGGTCCGCGGACGGCCCCGCGGGCTGGTCAGCGGACAGGCCGACGGACTGGTTGTCTGACATTCCGTCAGCGTAGGACGGGCGGCGCCGCGCGGGCGCAGGCGCGCGAGGGCGGTGCCGCCGGGGGTGGCATCTTCGGCCGTCCGGCGGCACGGTGGCGTCACCGGTTGATGGACTGGATCTCCTGGACGTCGATGTCCTGGGTCCCCTCGAAGGTCCCGTTCGGCAGGTCGCCGCCCGCGCCGCCGGTGCCTTCCCAGGTGATCTCCCAGGTGATGGACGCCTTGAGCCGGTACGGTTCGCCGCCGGTCGCCCGCAGGTACGTGACCCCGCAGGGCGGCTCCTCCTTGGCGGCGCCCTTCCGGTACGGGGTCCCGATGCCGCCGTCCGCCCCGACCGCGCAGTCGCCTCCGGCGGGGAAGGTCTCGGCGTCGGCGGTGCCGGGGTCCAGGTGGAGGCCCACGGGTTTGGCGGTGGTCTCCGCCCAGATCCCCGTGCCGGGCAGCTCGGCACGGACCTTGACCGGCTCGAAAGCGCCCTTGTCCAGCCAGATCCAGGTCGGCAGATTCACCGTCGACCTGGCCTCGGGCTTCATCTCGACCTTGGTGTCCGGCACCTTGATCTTGTTGTAGGCGTAGCCCGCCAGGATTTCGGGCGTCGGGGCGTTCTTGATGTCGGGGACGTCGTCGGCGTCCTGCCAGAAGAGGTTCGTCTCGCACTGGCGGGCTTCGAGGGTGTCCTTGACGTCGGGGTTCATGACACCGCGCCAGAACTTGCCGTTTTTGCCGATGTTGAAGTTCTTGTACCCCTTGGCGCCGTCGGACTGGGCCTTGCCCTTCTCATAGTGGTTCACCATGAGTTCCTCGCCCCAGCTGAGGGACGGCGTCACGTGTACCAGCTCGCCGCCCTTCTTCAGGCTCTCCACGCTGTCCTTGAGCTGCTCGGGAGTGGCCACGGGCTCGTACCAGCAGGACGGCGGCTTCCAGTTCGGGTCCACTGGCGCGACAGGCTTGCTCGACGAACCGCCCTTGCCGCCGCTGACCTGCTTGACCTTGACGTTCGTACCGACGCCTGCCGTCAGGGTGTTGCCGGAGGCACCACCGGACGGTCCCGTCGGCGGGTGGTCCTCGTCCTCGCCGAACGCGTGCGCCGCCGCGGGGCAGGCGCCGAGGGCGAGAGCCACCGCGGCGAGGACGGGCAGCGTCCTCCTCAGCGGTCGCCTCACGTGTCGCACCCCCCGCGCTCCGTCTCGAGGGAGACGGTGCTCCAGACGCCCTTGGCGTTCTTCCTCAGGGTGGTGCGGTACTGGAGGACGGGGTTCACGTCGTCGGGGGTGCCCGTCTTCTTCTTGGTCCTGCGGTCCTGCGTGTAGCCCTTGCTTTCGTCCACGCAGTAGAAGAGCACACCGCCGCCCGAGTCGGAGATGCTCACCTGCGGGTTGAACACCCTGGCAGCGCCGATCAGCGTGTGATCGTTGTCCACGTACCCCTGGATGTACGTACGGGAGGACGTCAGCGCCTGCTGCGAGGTGTAGAAACCGACGGCTTCGGCCTTCGGGTCCGCCGCGATGACAGCCGCGTACTCCGCCTTCAGGCGCTCCCTGCCGTCATCCAGGATCGCCTGCTTCTTGGGGTCACTGTCCGTCCACCCGGTGAACTCCGCACGGAACGTGCCCGGGAGCTTGACCTCCGGTCGGTCGGCGCCGCCAGGCCCCGTGGGGGTGGCCGGTGCGGAGGACGTGTCGCCGCCGGTGTCCGCGCCCGCGATCCCGGGGGAGGAACCGTCGTCACCCCCCGAACCGCACGCGGACAACAGCAGGGCCGCCGACACGGTCAGCGCGGCCGTCACGAGACGGAGAGGGCGAGTCACTCTGCACTCCAGAGGTGGGGGGAAGGCGAGCGAACCCACGCTATACGCGCGGGCGTTGCGAACGCACACGGGCCCCGCTCCAGGAGGAGCGGGGCCCATGGGACGTACCGGGCGGAACAGGATCAGAAGCGGCGGGTGATCAGCGCGCGCTTCACTTCCTGGATCGCCTTCGTGACCTCGATACCACGCGGGCACGCGTCCGTGCAGTTGAACGTCGTACGGCAACGCCACACGCCGTCCTTGTCGTTCAGGATCTCCAGGCGCTGCTCGCCCGCCTCGTCACGCGAGTCGAAGATGAAGCGGTGCGCGTTCACGATCGCGGCGGGGCCGAAGTACTGGCCGTCGTTCCAGAACACCGGGCACGACGACGTGCACGCGGCGCACAGGATGCACTTGGTCGTGTCGTCGAAGCGCTCGCGGTCCTCGGCGGACTGAAGCCGCTCGCGCGTCGGCTCGTTGCCCGTCGTCACCAGGAACGGCATGACGTCGCGGTACGCCTGGAAGAACGGGTCCATGTCGACGACCAGGTCCTTCAGGACCGTCAGACCCTTGATGGGCTCGACCGTGATCGGCTTGGCCGGGTTGATGTCCTTGATCAGGGTCTTGCAGGCCAGACGGTTCTTGCCGTTGATCCGCATGGCGTCCGAACCGCAGATGCCGTGCGCGCAGGAGCGGCGGAACGTGAGCGTCCCGTCCTGCTCCCACTTGATCTTGTGGAGGCCGTCGAGGACGCGCTCCTTGGGGTCGATCTCCAGCTGGAAGTCTTCCCAGACCGCGTCCGCCGAGACCTCGGGGTTGAAGCGGCGGATGCGGAAGGTGACGGTGATGTACGGGGAGTCGGCGAAGCCCGCCTCGGGCTTGGCGTCTTCCTTCTCAAGGGTCGGGGTAGCCATCAGTACTTACGCTCCATCGGCTGGTAGCGGGTCTGGACGACCGGCTTGTAGTCGAGACGGATCGTCTCCGTGCCGTCGTCGCCGACCTCGCGGTACGCCATGGTGTGGCGCATGAAGTTGACGTCGTCGCGGTTGGGGAAGTCCTCGCGGTAGTGACCGCCGCGCGACTCCTTGCGGGCGAGCGCGGACTGCGCCATGACCTCGGCGAGGTCGAGCAGGTTGCCCAGCTCGATGGCCTCGAGGAGGTCGGTGTTGAAGCGCTTGCCCTTGTCCTGGATCGAGACGTTCTTGTAGCGGGCGCGGAGTTCGGCGATCTTCTCCACGGCCGTCTTGATCGTCTGCTCCGTGCGGAACACCATGACGTTGGCGTCCATGGTCTCCTGGAGCTCGTTGCGCAGCACGGCGACCCGCTCGTTGCCCTTGGCGTCGCGGAGCTGCTCGACCAGGGAGACGACGAGGTTCTCCGGGTTCTCCGGCAGCTCGACGAAGTCGTGCTTGGCGGAGTACTCGGCCGCGGCGATGCCCGCGCGGCGCCCGAAGACGTTGATGTCCAGGAGCGAGTTGGTGCCCAGGCGGTTGGCGCCGTGCACGGAGACGCAGGCGACCTCGCCCGCCGCGTACAGACCCGGGACGACGGTGGTGTTGTCCGCGAGGACCTCGCCCTCGACGTTGGTCGGGATGCCGCCCATGGCGTAGTGCGCGGTCGGCTGGATCGGGATCGGGTCCGTGTAGGGCTCGATGCCGAGGTAGGTGCGCGCGAACTCCGTGATGTCCGGGAGCTTGGCGTCGAGCTGCTCCGGCGGGAGGTGCGTGAGGTCGAGGTAGACGTGGTCGCCCTCGGGACCGCAGCCGCGGCCCTCGCGGATCTCCGTGTAGATGGAGCGCGAGACGACGTCACGGGACGCGAGGTCCTTCATGACCGGCGCGTACTTCTCCATGAAGCGCTCGCCGTCCTTGTTGCGGAGGATGCCGCCCTCACCGCGGGCGCCCTCCGTGAGAAGGATGCCCATGCGCCAGATGCCGGTCGGGTGGAACTGGAAGAACTCCATGTCCTCCAGCGGAAGCCCGCGCCGGTAGCAGGCCGCCTGGCCGTCACCGGTGAGCGTGTGCGCGTTGGACGTCACCTTGAAGAACTTGCCGGTGCCGCCGGACGCGTAGATCACGGCCTTGGCCTGGAAGATGTGGATCTCGCCGGTGGCCAGCTCGTAGGCGACGACGCCCGCGCTCTTCTTGACGCCGTCCACCTCGACGATGATCTGGTCCAGGACGTAGAACTCGTTGAAGAACTCCACGCCCTCCTTGACGCAGTTCTGGTACAGCGTCTGGAGGATCATGTGGCCGGTGCGGTCGGCCGCGTAGCAGGACCGGCGCACGGCGGCCTCGCCGTGGTTACGGGTGTGGCCGCCGAAGCGGCGCTGGTCGATCGTCCCGTCCGGCGTGCGGTTGAACGGGAGGCCCATCTTCTCCAGGTCGAGGACGGCGTCGATGGCCTCCTTCGCCAGGATCTCGGCGGCGTCCTGGTCGACCAGGTAGTCGCCGCCCTTGACCGTGTCGAAGGTGTGCCACTCCCAGTTGTCCTCCTCCACGTTGGCGAGCGCGGCGGCCATGCCGCCCTGCGCGGCGCCCGTGTGGGAGCGGGTGGGGTACAGCTTGGTGAGCACGGCGGTGCGGCTGCGCTTCGTCGCCTCGATGGCGGCGCGCATGCCGGCGCCGCCCGCGCCGACGATGACGGTGTCGTACTTGTGAATCTTCACTGGGGTCGCCTCGGCTTTAGCGGATGTTCGGGTCGAAGGTGAAGATCACCAGCGTGCCCAGAAGGATGGTGAACACCGTGGCGGTGTACAGCAGGCCCTTGAGCCACAGGCGCGTGTTCGGGCGCTCCGCGTAGTCGTTGATGACCGTGCGCAGGCCGTTCGCGCCGTGCAGCATCGCGAGCCACAGCATCAGCAGGTCCCAGACCTGCCAGAACGGCGAGGCCCAGCGGCCCGCGACGAACGCGAAGCCGATCTTGGAGACGCCGCCGTCGAGCACGAGCTGGATCAGCAGGTGGCCGAGGACGAGGACGACCAGGACGACGCCCGAGAGGCGCATGAAGAGCCATGCGGCCATCTCGAAGTTGCCGCGGGTCGAGCGCGGGGTCTTGGTCGTGCGCTTGCGGGGCGGCTCGATGACCGGGGCCGGGTTGTCGGCGTCGTAGAGCGAGGCGCCCTCGACGGGACCCACTCCGGACGTGCCGGACTTCTCAAGCGTGGTGTCAGAAGACATGTCTGGCCTCAGCTCCCGAAGACTTCGCGGACGGCGTGGCCGAGGACGGGGTAGAGCGCCCCGACCATCAGGACGAGCCAGATGCCGACGACGGTCCAGAGCATCTGCTTCTGGTAGCGGGGACCCTTCGACCAGAAGTCGACGGCGATGACGCGCAGGCCGTTGAGGGCGTGGAAGAGGATGGCGGCGACCAGGCCGTACTCAAGGAGTGCGACGATCGGCGTCTTGTAGGTGCTGACGACATCGTCGTACGCCTCCGGGGAGACGCGGACGAGAGCGGTGTCGAGCACATGCACGAACAGGAAGAAGAAGATGAGGACGCCGGTGACTCGATGAGCCACCCAGGACCACATTCCTTCCCGGCCGCGGTACAGCGTTCCAGCCGGCACGGAAGAACCCTCCGGGAGCGGGGATTGGGGCCGGCCGGCTTCTTGTCGGACGAGCCCGGCCGGGTACGGTCCACCGGCCGCTCGTCATCGTATCGACGAGTTGTCGGTGGCCTTGCCCCGGGTCCGCAGGTGTGATCAAACAGGCAATCAAACAGGCACGTACGGGCTATCGGGACGCGCTTGCGGACACTCCGCCCGAGCGGCGTGTCCCGGGCCTCCGTCCCCCGCTTTCTCCGCGTCGTCGCTGGTCGCGGGGGCCGTGCGGGACGCGAGGCGGATGAGCCTGCCCCGGGCGAGGCGCCGCAGCTCATCGGCGGCCACGGCGCGCTCCTCCTCCGGATCGTTGCCCAGGCGTGACCGGATGCCGGAGAGCAGGTGGTCGAGAGCCTCGCCGGGAGCGACGTCGTCGAGGCAGATGACGAACGTATGTCCGAATCGGCTCTCGTAGGCGGCGTGGGCGGCGCGCAGCGCGGTGTCCGCCGCTCCGTACGTGCCCGGCGCCGCGCCCTGCCGGGGGACGCCCGGATCGAGGGGTTCGCAGGTCAGGGCCTCGGCGAGGTCGGAGGGCGACAGGTCGTACGCCGCCTCGTCGGAGGCGGCGAGCAGGGCGTCGAGGTCGGGGTAGGGCCGGTGGGCGGCGACCCGGCGGGCCCAGCGGCGGCTGCCGCAGCAGGCCAGGAGGGCGGTCTCCGCGGCGTCCGGCGCCGCGGAGTTCAGCGGGGCCAGCTGCTCCGGCGTGACGACAGGGGCGGCGCGGGAGGCGTCGCCGGGG